>JAYUPT010000064.1:0-4622 GCA_043759965.1 Aestuariivirga sp.
GCGCTGCAATAAAATCTAAGCGCTTCGTCATAAAATTTGAAGTTTGAGCAGCAAAACCATTCTGTATGGCCGTGGCATCAAATGATTTCTGATCGGCAATTTTGCTTGCAGCAGTGCCAACCTCAATTTTAGTTTCATCATTCTCTGTCGAAGCAGAAATAATAACAGTCTCAGTTGCTTCAGGAATTTTGTCTTCCACAACGGAAAGATTGATCAGCACCTCAGTTTCGCCAGCCGGGATAATAACTTCTGTTGGCCCAGTGTAATCCACACCATCACCAGTGGCCGTTCCACTATAAGTCAGATCAACAATTGTGAGTTTTGGCGCAGGTGCTGAAAGTGCCACTTTCAAAGTGTTATCTTGCGGGCCTGCTTCATCACCATCCGTTACGTTGGAAATTGTCAGGTTGGATTTATCATTGTCAGAAATCTCAAATGCAGGACGTTCGATTGTCACAAAATCATAGTCATCTGGCCCTGAAGCTGAAATTGCATTGGGGGAACAAGCATGGGTTCCCTCAACGGCCTCATCATCAATTGCAACTACAGATACTGTTTGTGCAGTTGCCCAATTTTCAGATGTGAAAATCAATTCAGAGGCGGAAAATAAGCATTGATCAGAATATTCAATCGCAATTCTAACATCGCCAGAGGGTTGCAATTTCAATTCAATTGAAAAGGCACTCACACCACCATCTTCAGTAAGCTGAGTTGACATTGCCGCAACTGTAACTCCTGGCTGTGGGCGCAGCACAGCATGTGCAGTTTGGAGGGAACAACCCAAAACAAACGCAGCAAGAAATAATCTGCGAACCAAACCAATGCAGTTGAAAATCATAAACGCAAACTCACCAAATTCACAGCAAACAAACTGCGAAACAACTCTCTCCGGAAGCACAGGTGCCCCCGCCCAAGTCGGACACTAGGTGAAAGTTAATTTGAATGAATCAACGATATTAAGAAATGGTTAATAAGAAAATTAAAATTGAGTCTTCTCAAACACTTGAATCAATAACAAGGCATCGCAACTTCGCCGCAGAACTGGTAACCTAACTTAATGACAGCAAAATTTGATTCAAAACACTTGAGTGCGATTGCCGCAGCAATTTCCGATCCGGCCATTGTTGTTGACCTAATGGGTGTCATCCGCAGCGCAAATATTCTGGCCGATCTGTTCTTCGAAGCTGAGACAGTTGGAAAGCACCTTACTGTTGCTCTGCGCGCCCCAGCAATTTTGCAGGCAGTAAATGAAGCCAATTTAAATGGCACAACATCATGCGTTGCACATGCCATTCGCTTTCCGATGGTGCGCAAGCTGGAAGTAAACATTGCTCCCTTGGGTTTTGATGAGAATGGCAAACGTGTGGCCTTGGTCATTCTGCATGATAGAACTCATGAAGAGCAAATAGAACGAATGCGTGCCGATTTTGTGGCCAATGCCAGCCACGAATTGCGAACACCTTTAGCATCGATTTCAGGCTTCATTGAAACCATGCAAGGGTCAGCCAAGAATGATGCCAAGGCCCGCGACACATTTTTGAAAGTGATGAAGGCGCAAGCCGACCGTATGGCATTGCTGATTGATGATCTGCTCTCTCTCAGCCGCATTGAAATCTCTGAACACATTGCACCAAGTGAGAAGGCAGATTTTACCCAAATTGTAAATCAAGCTTGTGATCTTTTACGGCCTTTGGCCAAAAGCCAGAATTGTGAATTAGAAACAAATCTGCCCGCTACAATGCCTGTGCTAGGAGACAGCAATCAACTCTCACAAGTGGTCCATAATTTAATTGAGAACGGAATTAAATATGGGGCGTCAGGACAAAAGATCATTATTGAAGGTGTAATTACCGACGATACAACAACACTCTCCGTGCGTGATTTTGGTCCAGGAATTGCGCCTGAACATGTGCCGCGCCTGACGGAAAGATTTTACCGTGTGAGTGCCGAAGATAGCCGAAGCCGTGGCGGCACTGGATTGGGTCTTGCAATCGCCAAACATATCATCAATCGCCACCGTGGCCGTTTGGCAATCTGGTCCGAACTTGGCAGTGGCAGTCAGTTCACAATTCACATTCCAAATAAAGTGTTTTAAATCAATAAATTAAACTGTCATAATAATGTTACCCAACAGTCGCACAAGTGTCGCAAGCTAAATCTAGAAGCTGCAGCGTCAAACCAGATTGGAGAATAATATTATGAAACGTTTCGCTCTTTCCGTCAGCCTGATTGCTCTCAGCGCTTTGCCAGCTCTCGCCGCTCGCGATCAAATTCGCATTGTCGGCTCATCGACAGTTTATCCCTTCACAACAACAGTGGCTGAAGCATTTGGCAAAGCCACTGGCATGAAAACTCCAGTTGTTGAATCAACTGGCACAGGCGGCGGCATGAAGTTGTTCTGCGCGGGTGTTGGTGATGATACACCAGATTTTACCAACGCATCACGCGCCATCAAGAAATCCGAATTTGAAGATTGCGCTAAGAATGGCGTTACTGAAATTATTGAAATTAAAGTTGGTTTTGATGGCTTGTCGCTGGCACAATCCAAAGATGCAAAACCATTTGAATTGACCAAAATGCAAATTTTCTTGGCTTTGGCTAAAGAAGTTCCAGACAAGGATGGCAAATTAGTTGCAAATCCAAACATGCTCTGGAGCGATATCGATGCTTCATTGCCAAAGACCAAAATTGAAGTTCTTGGACCACCAAAAACATCTGGCACGCGTGATAGCTTTGCTGAATTGGCAATGGCTGTTGGTGCAGAAAAGATTGATAGTTTGAAGGCATTGAAGACTTCGGATGTAAAAGCCTTTGATGCAGTTTGGAAAGCCATGCGCGAAGATGGCGCATTTGTTGAAGCTGGCGAAAACGACAATCTTATCGTTCAAAAACTCCAAGCAAACCCAGATGCAGTTGGCATTTTCGGATATTCGTTCTTGGAAGAAAATTCCAAAACTATCAATGACATTAAAGTTGATGGCGTTGAAGCGACTTACGAAACTATTGCCGATGGCTCTTACAAAATGTCCCGTCCGCTTTATGTTTATGCCAAGAAGCAACACATCGACAGCATTGCCGGCATGAAGGAATTTATCGCTGAATACACATCCGCAAAAGCACTTGGCCCAGATGGTTATTTGGCCGACAAAGGCATCATAACATTGCCAGAAGATCAAGCTGCAAAGTCGATGGAATCTGCCAAATCGCTGGCCGTTATTTCTGCCGATGGTTTGAAGTAAAAGCACGATGTGTGAGGGGAGAGTCCGCGGATGAACCGGCTCTCCCGTTGCACTTATTATATGTCTATGCTGAAGTTCTAAATTTAATTTTGGTGATCGTGTGAACCCCTGGAACCTGCTCATTGTTGTCGTGTTTGCGCTGGCTACTTATTTTGTGGCACGCGGCAAGGCATTGAGTTTGCAGAACACGACACAAACATCTTCGCGAGCAATGCTGCATTCCCTACCAACCTATCATGGCCTGCTTGCAAGCAGTCTGGTTTTTCTCTCAGGAATGGCAATCGCTATTCTGGTTTCGCCATTTGCAATGGTGCCTGCTTGGTTGGCAACAGGTTTGGTCATTCTCATATGTGCAAGTTTGGCCTATTACTCTTTCACCCGCGTCACGCTTAATTTAAGAGCCCGAAATCTCTTTGAAAAAATCACTTTAGGCGTGCTGATTGCATCATCCATTGTGGCAATTCTAACAACTGTTGGAATTTTTGCATCGGTTGCTTTTGAAACGTTCACCTTCTTCCGTGAAGTAAATGCGCTCGACTTTTTTACGGGTATTAAATGGTCGCCAACGGGCGAGCCGCCTACATTTGGTTTCATTCCACTTTTAGTGGGCACGCTGTTAATCACTTTTATTGCCATCGCTGTAGCAGCACCCCTTGGATTGTTTTCAGCAATTTATATGGCGGAATATTCTTCACCATCAATGCGCCGCGTTCTGAAACCGTTGCTTGAATTGCTCGCTGGTGTTCCAACTGTGGTGCTTGGCTTTTTTGCTGCCCTCACAGTGGCGCCACTCATTCGCAACACAGGCGAATCTTTTGGGCTGGTGGTGGCTTCAGAATCAGCACTGGCTGCAGGGCTGGTCATGGGCATGATGATTGTGCCGCTCATCTCTTCGCTCTCGGACGATATTATCAACGCAGTGCCGCAATCCTTGCGTGATGGGTCTTATGCAATGGGCGCAACCAAATCTGAAACCATCAAAAAAGTTGTTTTGCCAGCGGCTCTTCCAGGAATTGTGTCTGCCATTATGCTGGCGATTTCGCGTGCCGTGGGTGAAACCATGATTGTTGTTATGGCTGCTGGCCTGGCTGCAAATTTAACCATCAATCCGCTGGCAGCCGTTACAACGTTTACTGTTCAAATCGCCACACTATTGGTTGGTGATCAAGAGTTCGATTCCGCCAAAACCCTTTCTGCCTTTGCACTTGGCTTTGTGTTATTCTTCTTCACCCTTGCTCTCAACTACGTGGCCCTTCGCGTTGTTCAAAAATACAAGGAACAATATGACTGACGCCCAATTAAAAGACAGCAAAGTATTTCTCGCCAAGCGTTATGGTGCGGAGCGTCGCTTTAAGTTTTATGGTGCAGCGGCATTGGCTCTCA
>JAYUPT010000065.1:0-4606 GCA_043759965.1 Aestuariivirga sp.
CAGCAAGGCTGTTTGCGTTTTCAAAGAACCACAATATTCTGATGCTGCCGTGCAAGTTGTTACCGAAGGAAGTGCCGCTAAAATTAACGTGTTGGACCCAATTGGTGCTGGGTTGGTGCCGGGCAAGAATGCTTACGGGCAATTGCTGCGGGGCCTCACCAAGAACCTTACCGATTGTTTAGGCAGCTAACTCTTCACTCTTTCGCCACGTTAGCGCATTATCTCACTCTCAGATTCGAGAGGGTGAGATGTTGCGCAAACTTCTAAAAATTGTTCTGTTGGCTTTGATGCTCGTACCCAATTTAGCATCGGCTCACCCGCATGTGTGGGTGGAAATGCGCACGGGTGTGGTGTTTATGAATGACGGAAAAATTTCAGGCATCGCTGTTGAATGGAGCTTTGATGATGCTTATGCCGCCGTTGCTTTGGAAGGCATGGATGCCAATGGCGATGGTGAGTATAGCCCAGAAGAGCTTGTGGCTTTGACCACTGAAAATATGGATTCATTGAAGGACTATAATTACTTCAACAAAATGTGGGGCGGAGACGCTGTTTTAGAACCTGCTCCACCCACACATGCTAGCCAGACTTACATCGACAAAAAATTGAAACTTCATTTCACAGTGCCATTGATTGTTCCCTATGATCCACGCAGTGGCGAATTTAAATTGAAAATTTTCGATCCGGAATTTTACATCGCATTTGATTATTTAAAAGACGCGCCAACAAAAACCGAAGGAGCGATTGCCACGTCTTGCAAGCTTGATCTTAAACCGCTTCCCACTGATGCCGAGTTAAATGCCACACAAGAAATGCTGGCCACCAAAGGTATGGATTGGAAACCTGAAAATGGTGAAGATTTTGGTTCCATGTTTGCGCAAGCTTTGGTGGTGGCATGCAAATCTTAATCCGCATTTTGATACTGTTTTTTGTGTTAGGACTTGCCCAACCAGTGTATGCGCAAGCGCCCACGGAAACGCTCACACAAAAAGTTATCAAGAAAAGCCAACTGTTGGTGAAGCCCCGTGATGCCAATGGCAATGTGATCATCACATCGTTTTGGGAAGACCCGGTGATGTGGGCGCGCGACAAGCAACAAAGTTTTTACGGCACCATGAATGGAGCTTTGCGGGCGATTAAAACCGATGGCTCCCTTTTAGCAGCTTGGACCTTGCTGGCCTTAGGCTTTGGTTACGGCGTGTTTCATGCGGCTGGCCCCGGCCATGGCAAAGTTATTATTTCATCATGGCTGCTGGCCACAGAAAATGATTTGAAGCGCGGGCTGGTGGTAGCGTTTCTAAGCTCACTGTTTCAGGCGCTCACGGCAATTATCGTAGTGAGTGTGCTGCTGCTACTGGTGGCCAGTGCTGGTGCTGTGGTGCGTGATGTGACGGGCTATTTAGAATCGGCAAGTTACGCGATGATTTCACTGCTGGGCCTTTATATAATCTGGCTGGCCTTGCGCAGTTGGGTGCGGCGGCCAATGCCTGCCAGTGATTTCAAATTTAAAATTGTGAACCCGCATTTTGATGTGGGCCATGTGCATGATGAAAATTGTGGGCACGCCCATGCGCCAGAGCCGCAAGATTTGCGTGGGCAAGATTGGTCTTGGACTAAAGCGTTATCACTGGCATTTGCCATTGGTTTGCGGCCTTGCACGGGGGCCATTTTAGTTTTGCTCACCGCCAATGCTTTGGGGCTTTATTGGGTGGGCATTCTCTCCACACTTGCCATGGGCTTTGGCGTGTTTCTCACCGTGGGGGCCATCGCTGCTGTCACCGTTTATGGTAAGGATTTTGCCCTGCGCCTAGCACGCGGAGACAGCAAGCGGTTAGGCTTAGTGGTCAGCGGGCTTCGCGTGTTTGGTGGAGCCGTGCTGGCCTTTATGGGGGCTATTATGTTTTTGGGTTCGCTCTCAGCAAACTCCGGAATGCTCTAATTAGTCCTTAGCGCGTTCCACATAAGAGCCATCATTGGTATCAACCACAATGCGCGTGCCCACGTTAATGTGCGGCGGCACCAGCGTGCGAACACCATTGGTTAACATGGCTGGTTTGAAAGACGAGGATGCGGTTTGATTTTTAATCGCAGGCTCAGTTTCAGTAATTTCCAAAGTGATGCGTGGCGGTATTTCAATCGAGATCGGGCCATCATTGAACATGGCAATCTGGCATTCCATGCCTTCCTGCAGGTAAGGCACATAATCACCCACCATGTCACCAGTCAGCGGCACTTGCTCAAAGCTTTCAGGATTCATGAAAATATAGCTGTCGCCATCTTGATAGAGAAATGTGTGCATGATGGTTTCAACGAAAGCGCGTTCCATCGCATCTGTAGTTTTGTAACGCACAACAGTTTTCACACCATCGGAAATACGGCGCATGTCAATCGTGGTGGTTGGTGTGCCTTTGCCCGGGTGCATGGATTCGGCCTTCAATACGATATAAAGCTTGCCGTCTTCATGTTCGATGACGTTGCCTTTACGCACGCCGCTGGCTATCACTTTGACCACGGATAATCTCTCTTTTTTAAATTTTGCGAATTGATCTGGTGGGGCTATTAGCAGTCAAGCCCACGAAAGCCAACCCCTTTGCATAACAGTGATTCCCCTTGGTTCACACCTTCACGCCATGCCGACCGCAGGCCGTTTCTGCTGGCGCGAAATCGCATTATTGCAGATATTCGGGCGTGGTTTGCGGAGCGTGATTTCTTAGAGGTGGATTGTCCGGCTTTGCAAGTTTCGCCCGGCAATGAAGCGCATTTGCATGCTTTTAAAACCACGATGATTGGCAATGATGGTGTGGAGGTGCCGCGCTATCTGCACACGTCGCCAGAATTTTCATGCAAGAAATTATTGGCGGCGGGCGAAAAACGGATTTTCAATCTGGGCCATGTGTTTCGCAACCGTGAACGCACCCTCACCCATGCACCAGAATTTACTATGCTGGAATGGTATCGCGCTGGCGAAGATTATCGTGTGATTATCGAAGACACTTTAACTTTGGTGCGGCTGGCGGCGCAGGGCAAATTCAAGTGGCGGGACCGCGAATGTGATCCACACTTAGAAGCTGAATGGTTGAGTGTGCAAAACGCGTTTTTGAAATACGCTGGCGTCGATTTACTCAGTACGCTGAGCAATCGTGATGCGTTGGCTGCCGCTTCGCCTGTGGCGTTTCAAGAGAATGAAAGTTGGTCTGATATTTTCAGCCGCATCCTTGTTGAAAAAGTGGAACCCAATTTGGGCAATGGACGCATGACGGTGCTTTATGAATATCCATCTTGCGAAGCAGCACTGGCTCGCACTTGTGCGCATGATGCACAGGTTGCTGAGCGCTTTGAACTTTATGCTTGTGGTGTTGAGCTGTGCAACGGCTTTGGCGAACTCACCGATGCCGCCGAACAGCGCCGCCGCTTTGAAGCAGAAATGGAGATTAAGCGGCGGGTTTATGGCGAACGTTATCCGATAGACGAGGATTTATTGGCGGCACTGGCGTTGATGCCAGAAGCTTGCGGTGTGGCACTGGGGTTAGACCGTGTGATCATGCTGGCGACCGGGGCCACTAGGATTGAGCAAGTGCAGTGGGTTCCAGTTTAACCCTTAAACGGCGCCATGCCTTGTCTGGCCAATTCATCAGCGCGTTCATTGTCGGGGTGGCCAGCGTGGCCTTTGACCCAGTGCCAAGAAATTTCATGGCGCTGAATGGCTTCATCTAAGGCTTGCCAGAGCTCTACATTTTTCACGGGTTTCTTATCAGACGTTTTCCAGCCATTTTTCTTCCAGCCGTGAATCCATTTGCCAATTCCGTCTTTCACATAAACTGAATCGACATGCATTTCGACTGTGCAGCTGCGCTTTAAAGCTTTCAATCCTTCAGTGGCGGCCACTAATTCCATGCGATTATTGGTGGTGAGTTCCTCGCCGCCGCACAATTCTTTGCGGGTGCCATTCCAATCCATCACCACACCCCAGCCGCCGGGACCAGGGTTGCCGGAGCACGCGCCATCGGTGTGAATAATAACCGGGTCTTTGCTCATGCTTGCCGAAGTTCACGGGGCAATTTGAACGACACATTTTCCTCGCGCAGCACGATCTTCTCAACCGTCACATTATAATGCTCTTTGAAAGCATCAATAATTTCATTGACTAGAATTTCAGGTGCAGAAGCCCCGGCTGAAAGACCAATGGTTTTTAGATTTTGCAAAGCCGCCCACTCCAAATCCGTAGCGCGCTGCACCAGCAGCCCGCGCGGGCAGCCATTTTTTTCACCCACTTCGACCAAACGTTTTGAGTTTGAAGAATTGGGGGCACCCACCACAATGAGCAGTTCAATTTTGTCGGCAATCAGCTTCACTGCATCTTGGCGGTTGGTGGTGGCGTAGCAAATATCTTCTTTGAGTGGGCCTTTGATGGCAGGGAAGCGCTTTTGCAAAACCGCAATCACATCTTTGGTATCATCAACCGAAAGCGTGGTTTGCGTCACATATGCAAGCTTGGACACATCGCGTACCGCTACATGTTCAGCGTCGTCAGTCGTCTCAATCAATGTAATTGCGCCTGCCGGAAGTTGGCCCATGGTGCCAATCACTTCGGGGTGGTTTTTGTGGC
>JAYUPT010000066.1:0-12562 GCA_043759965.1 Aestuariivirga sp.
GCGCGTTCAACATTGAGAATTTTACCGCGCAAGGGCAGCACCGCTTGGTTCTCACGGTTGCGGGCTTGCTTGGCCGAGCCACCAGCGGAGTCTCCTTCAACGATGAAAAGTTCGCACAATGCTGGGTCGCGCTCTTGGCAATCAGCCAATTTTCCGGGAAGTGAAGATATATCGAGAGCACCTTTGCGCCTTGTGAGTTCGCGGGCTTTGCGCGCCGCTTCACGCGCTGCGGCGGCTTCCACCACTTTGCCAACAATTGTTTTGGCATCAGCTGGGTGTTCTTCAAACCATGCGCCAAGCTGTTCGTTGATCAAGCTTTCAACCACGGGGCGCACTTCGGAGGAGACGAGTTTATCTTTGGTTTGCGACGAGAATTTTGGATCAGGAACTTTAACTGATAAAACGCAAGTGAGACCTTCACGCGCGTCATCGCCAGTGATGGCCACTTTTTCTTTTTTTGCCACGCCACTTTCAACAGCATAAGCGTTGATGATGCGGGTGAGGCCACCGCGAAAGCCCGCCATATGCGTGCCGCCATCGCGCTGTGGAATGTTGTTGGTGAAAGGGAACACGCTTTCATTATAGCTGTCATTCCACCACAAGGCGCATTCCATGGAGATGCCATCTTTCTCGCCGGAAATCATGATAGGGGCTTTGATCAAGCCTTGCTTGCTGCGGTCTAAATAACGCACGAAAGCAACAATGCCGCCTTCATAATAAAGCTCAAGCACATGCGGTTCCACACCGCGCTTATCGGTGAGCACAATGCGCACGCCGGAATTGAGAAATGCAAGTTCGCGCAAACGATGTTCAAGCGTTGCAAAATCAAATTCGGTTTTGGTGAAAGTTTCGGTTGAGGGCAGGAAAGTAACTTCAGTGCCGCGCTTGCCATCAGCATCGCCAATTTCTTTGAGCGGTCCATCAGCATCACCATGGGTGAAGCTCATAAAGTGCGTTTTGCCGTTGCGATGAATAGTGAGTTTTAATGAAACTGAAAGCGCGTTCACAACGGAAACGCCAACACCATGCAAACCGCCTGACACTTTATAAGAATTCTGATCGAATTTACCGCCGGCATGAAGCTGGGTCATAATCACTTCGGCAGCAGAAACGCCTTCGCCTTTGTGAATGTCCGTTGGAATGCCGCGGCCATTATCGGTAACGGTCACTGAACCATCAGCATTGAGTGAAACCGTCACATGCGTTGCATGGCCAGCCAGCGCTTCATCAATGGCGTTATCCACCACTTCATAGACCATGTGATGCAGACCTGAGCCATCATCGGTGTCACCAATATACATGCCGGGGCGTTTGCGCACGGCATCAAGACCTTTAAGAACTTTGATTGAGTCTGCACCATAATTGGCAATGGCTTCGGCGCGTTTATCATTTGCCTGTTGTTCTTCTTCAGTCACTGTGTCTTCACTTCCAAAATCGTGCCGTGTTCAACATTGTATAAAACCGAAGCTTTGCCTGCCTCGGAAAATAAATTTGCGTCCGTGCCTGTCATCCAAGCCTGAACGCCAAGTGTTGTGAGCGCTTCAAACAAACCCCGCCTGCGATGCACATCTAAGTGTGCTGCCACTTCATCAAGAAGCAACACAGGTGCCGAACCCACTAACTCTTTTACAGCACGGGCTTGTGCCAGTATCAGCCCGATCAACAAAGCCTTTTGCTCGCCCGTGGAACACAGTTCTGCACTTTGAGATTTGGGCCCATGCAACACTGAAAAATCAGTGCGGTGCGGGCCTTTCAAAGTGCGAGACTGAGCGCGGTCAATTGCCCGCTGTTCTTTGAGAATCATAGCATATTCTGCCTCAGCTTGCACGGCTGGTTTTGCCGAAACTAAGGCTTCAGTTTCGCCCACAAGCTGTAAGATTCCCCATGGAAATGGGCTGGTTTCAGCATGGCCGGCAAAGTGCTTGGCCAGCACCGTGGCTGCCTCGTTGCGGGCTGCTGCAATGGCGATGGCTTGCTCGGCCATTTGCGCTTCAATTGCAGTGAGCCAGGAATAATCGCAGCGCGGGTCAGCCAACAAAAAATTGCGTTCACGCATAAGTTTTTCAAAGGCTGAAACTCGAGACCCATGATGCGAGTCAAAGCTAATGACCAAGCGATCAAAGAAGCGTCTGCGGTCGGAAGCCGGGCCAGCAAAAAGCCGGTCCATGGCGGGAGTGAGCCAGAGCATTTTTAGATAATTTGAAAGTGAGCCAGGGCTACGCTGCACTTCGCCATTGATCATGGCGTTGCGGCCAGATGTGCCACCATCTTCGGAGAGTGGATCGCCCACATAGCTGGTGCCAATCTTCAGTTCGTCTTCAGGTGTGGTAATATCGGCGGCCACGGCCCACGATGCCGAACCTCCTAATCTTGCAATCACATTGAACGCCGACCCACGAAGCCCGCGCCCTGGCACCAACAGAGAAACCGCCTCCAACACATTGGTTTTCCCCGCCCCATTTTGGCCGGTCAGCGCGATAAGCGGGCAAGACGGGGTGATCCGCAAAGAGTTATAGTTGCGGAAATCAGAAAGCGTGAGGCGGGTTATGGCGAAGGTGGAAATTATGTGCGGCCTCTAATTAAAATATCTCTGTCATCCCGACGAAAGACGGGATCCAGAATCACGCGTACCATACTTCAATTTTTGAACCCGTGGCCAAGTCTGGGTCCCGACTTTCGTCGGGATGACAGCGCTTGGAAGTTAAACCCGCATCGGCATCAACACATAAAGCGAATGGGCATCATCAGGGTCACGGATCACTGTGGGTGAACCAGAGTCTGCCAATTCAAAGCGCATGTTGGAGGCTTTAATCTGGCCAGCCACATCGAGCAGATAACGCGAGTTGAAGCCAATCTCGATTTCATCCCTGTCATAAGACACGGCCAGTTCTTCTTCGGCTGAGCCAGAATCAGGATTGTTCACCGTCAAGGTCAATTTACCAGATGAGATATTCAGTTTAACAGCACGGCTCTTTTCGAAGCTGATAGTGGAAACCCGGTCCACCGCTTCGGCAAAGCTCTTGGTGTCGGCTTCCAAGATTTTATCATTGTTGCGCGGGATCACGCGGTCATAATCAGGGAATGTGCCGTCGATTAATTTTGAGGTGAGCACAAGTTTACCAACACTGAAGCGGATTTTGGCGGAGGATACCGAGACTTCAACTTCGCCGTCTTCACCTTCCATCAATTTCACAATTTCTAAAACAGTTTTGCGCGGCACAATAATGCCGGGCATTCCAGTTGCACCAGAGGGCAAAGACATTTGGGCTTGCGCCAAACGGTGGCCGTCCGTTGCCACAGCGCGCAGCAAGCCGCCAGCCGCCACTTCGTGCAGATAAATGCCGTTCAAATAATAGCGGGTTTCTTCAGTGGAAATAGCAAAGCGCGTGCGCTCAATCAGGAATTTTAATTCCGATGTGGCAAGCGAAAATGTGTTGCCAAATTCGCCACTCGATAAATCCGGGAAATCTTCTGGCGGCAAGGCCTGCAGCGCGAAACGTGAGCGGC
Source organism: Aestuariivirga sp. (assembly GCA_043759965.1). Classification (GTDB taxonomy): domain Bacteria; phylum Pseudomonadota; class Alphaproteobacteria; order Rhizobiales; family Aestuariivirgaceae; genus Aestuariivirga. The sequence continues at coordinate 3,508 of JAYUPT010000066.1, forward strand.
CAGCATGAATAGAAATGCGGCCTGAGTCTGGGCCTTGTTCCAGTTCCAATTGCGCGCCATCCGGCAATTTTCGTACAATGTCATAAAGCATATGGGCGGGCACGGTGGCTGCCCCTTCGCGGCTCACATCAGCGGCCACTGATTCAACGATTTCGATATCCAAATCGGTGGCAGTCAGTTTCACCATGCCGCCTGAGGCTTGCACCAAAACGTTAGAGAGAATTGGAATGGTGTTGCGGCGCTCCACCACGCTTTGCACATGGTTGAGGGCCTTCAAAAAGCCAGAACGTTCAATAGTCACACGCATCGCCAATACTCATCCCAGAAACTTGATAGGACAAAGACATTGGCGGTTTAGGCGGCCAATTTCAAGCCTCAGGAATGGGCTGTGGACGGTTTTTGCTTAAGTGACGTTCTAAATATATAATGCCCAATCCACTGGCTAAAATCAGCGCCATGCCGCTCACAGAGAGTGAGTTAGGAACATCGCCGAAAATCAAATAGCCAAGCACAATGGCCCAGATCATAAAGGCATAATAGAACGGAGCCACCGCTTGTGCTGAGGCATTGCGGTAGGCCAGAAATGTGAACATATGACCGAGCATCATAAGCAGGCCAGCCCCTGCCATTAGAATTAGATGCGTGGTGCTGGGCATAATCCAAACCTCGCTGGTCAAACCCACGATTGCAGCACCCGCCATGACCATCAAAATGGTAATCAGTGAAGCGGCAAGGGCAGGGATGGCATTGGTAACGCGTCTGCCAGCAAGGTCGCGCAAAGCAGCAAAAAATGCCGTACAAAAAGCAAACATAATATAAGGCGATGCTCCGCCACTGCCGGGCTGGGCCACCAACAATGCTCCGGCAAAGCCTAGGGCCACCAACGTAAGACGCGGCACATTAGCATTTTCGCGGTGGATGAAAATCATGCCTAAGATTACCAAGAGCGGAGTGATTTGAAATATTGCCGTCACTTCGCCAATGGGCGCATGGGCCAGTGCGAGGATATATGTGAGAATTGCTCCCACTTCCAACAGTCCACGCAAGTAGACCCAGCGATTAAAAGCCTGAGGCAGTTTCTGCAGATCGCCCATTGCCGCTAACAGAACGAGAGCACACAGCGTTCCGGAAATGCCGCGCAGCACTAGAACTTCATAGGGCGGCAGGTCAGCCATCATAATTTTCATGAAGCTGTCATTGAGCACGAAAGTTCCGGCCCCCGCCAACATAAAGCCAATGCCGCGCAAATTAGATGTTTGCGTCATGCCACAGCTCTGGCCAAAGCGCATTGTTGCCACAGGCCATCAAGCGCATTGACCAAGAGTTCAATATCAGCGTCAGAATGATTAGGTGTTGGTGTGATGCGCAAGCGTTCGGAGCCGCGCGCCACTGTGGGATAATTGATTGGTTGAATATAAATGCCGTGGTGATCAAGCAAATAATCGCTGATCCATTTGCACTTGTGGGCATCCCCCACCAGCACCGGAATAATGTGGCTGTCATTGCCCATGTGTGGAATGCCAGCTTTATCGAGTGCTGCCTTCACTTTGGAAACACGATTGCGAATGCGGGCACGTTCCATTTCGGAATTTTTTAAATGGCGAATTGCAGCCGTGGCGCCAGCAGCAACTGCCGGGGGCAGGGCCGAGGAGAAAATAAATCCCGAAGCATGGCTGCGGACATAATCGCAAAGCACAGCGCTGCCCGTGATGTAACCACCAACCACGCCGAAGGATTTGGCTAAAGTGCCTTCAATCACGGATATACGGTCCATCAAGCCAAGCTGTTCAGCCAGGCCGCCGCCGCGTTTGCCATAAAGGCCAACGCCATGCACTTCATCCAGATAGGTCAGCGCACCATATTTATCGGCAAGATCGCAGATTTCAGCAATGCGGCCAAAATCGCCATCCATGGAATAGACGGACTCAAATGCAATGATTACCGGGCGCTCCCCGGCGGCTTGCAGTTTCAATTCGAGATCGGCCAAATCATTGTGTTTGAAAATATGGCGTTCAGCGCGGCTGTGGCGAATGCCCTCAATCATTGAGGCATGGTTGCCTGCATCAGAAAGCACCACACAACTTTCTAATCCAGCAGCCAAGGTGGAAAGTGTGGCCCAGTTAGACATGTAACCAGAATTAAACAGCAATGCGGATTCTTTGCCGTGCAGATCAGCAAGCTCGCGCTCCAGTTCCACATGATAATGGTTGGTGCCAGAAATGTTGCGCGTGCCACCAGCTCCGGCACCACATTTATCAATCGCCTCATGCATGGCGGCTAGCACGGCAGGGTGCTGGCCCATGCCAAGATAATCATTCGAGCACCAGATGGTTACATCTTGAGTGGTGCCGTCATTGAGATGGCGTTTGGCTTTTGGAAAATGCCCAGCTTGGCGTTCCATATCCATAAACACGCGGTAACGGCCTTCTTCCTTCAGCCGGTCCAACTTGGCGGCAAACAGCCCCTCAAAATCCATCACAAACTTCCTTCATGTTCCCTTTTGGGGAAGTGGCGTCCTGGAAGGGATTCGAACCCCTGACCCCCGGTTTAGGAAACCGGTGCTCTATCCTGCTGAGCTACCAAGACGTGTGGCTTCACCTAGCATAGTGGCAACGCGAGATAAACGGACGAATTGCCGCCCAATCAACCGTTCCAATCTGGCACTAGTTCCTCTGGCACCAACCGCGCTAGAAATGCGAAAATTCCATCACGGAGATTGCGCCATTATGAAAATGACCACCGAGGAAGCCTTCGTCAAAGTTCTGCAAATGCACGGCATTGAGCACGCTTTCGGCATTATTGGCTCAGCCTTCATGCCAATCTCGGATATTTTTCCGAAAGCTGGCATTCATTTTTGGGACTGCGCGCATGAAGGTTCGGGCGGCATGATGGCTGATGGGTTTACCCGCGCTTCAGGCAAGATGAGCATGATGATTGCCCAGAATGGGCCGGGCATTACTAACTTTGTAACGCCTGTGAAAACCGCTTATTGGAACCACACGCCGCTATTGTTGGTCACGCCACAGGCTGCCAACAAAACTATTGGTCAAGGTGGGTTTCAAGAAGTGGAGCAGATGGCACTGTTCAAAGACATGGTGTGTTACCAAGAAGAGGTGCGTGACGCTTCACGCGTGGCGGAAGTTTTGAACCGCGTGATTATGAATGCCAAGCGCCATTCAGCGCCTGCGCAGATTAACATGCCACGCGATTATTTTACGCAAGTTATCGATATTGAATTGCCGGCGATTGTGGAATTTGAACGGCCTTCAGGTGGTGATGATGCGATTGCTGCCGCTGCGAAATTATTATCGGAAGCGAAATTTCCCGTCATTCTAAATGGTGCGGGTGTAGTGATTGGCGGTGCCATTCCTGCTTCCAAAGCGCTGGCTGAAAAGCTCGATTGCGCAGTGTGTGTGGGCTATCAACACAATGATGCATTCCCAGGTACCCATCCGCTGTTTGCCGGACCTTTGGGTTACAATGGTTCAAAGGCCGCCATGGAACTCATTCAGCAGGCCGATGTGGTTTTGGCTTTGGGCACAAGGCTTAATCCTTTTTCCACTTTGCCTGGATACGGATTGGATTATTGGCCGAAGCAAGCCAAAATTATTCAGGTTGATATTAACCCCGCCCGTATCGGCCTGACCAAACGGGTGGCGGTTGGCATTGTGGGCGATGCGAAAAAAGTGGCTACAGCAATTCTAGCAAAGCTTGCACCATCGGCGGGTGATCACCAGCGCAAAGAGCGCAAGGATTTAATTGCCACAACAAAATCGCGCTGGGCGCAGCAGCTTTCTTCGATGGACCATGAGAATGATGATGTGGGCACATCATGGAATGAGCGCGCGCGTGCCGCCAAACCAAAATGGATGAGCCCACGCATGGCATGGCGCGCTATTCAAGCGGCACTCCCGCGTGAGGCTATTATCTCATCCGACATTGGCAACAACTGCGCCATTGGCAATGCTTATCCGAGCTTTGATGAGGGTCGCAAATATCTGGCCCCCGGCTTGTTCGGCCCCTGTGGTTATGGCTTGCCCTCTATCGTGGGCGCGAAGATTGCTTGTCCAGATGTGCCCGTTGTGGGTTTTTCAGGCGATGGTGCGTTTGGCATTGCCGTCACTGAACTCACCGCCATCGGCCGCAAAGAATGGCCAGCAGTGACGCAGATTGTTTTCCGCAATTATCAATGGGGCGCCGAAAAGCGCAACAGCACGTTGTGGTATGATGATAATTTTGTGGGGACAGAATTGGATGAGCAAGTGTCCTACGCAGGCATTGCGCGGGCTTGCGGGCTTGAAGGTATCGTGGCCCGCACCATGGATGAACTCACAGCCGCCCTGCACAAAGCCATCGACAACCAAATGAACCACGGCAAGACAACATTAATTGAAGCGATGCTCAATCAAGAACTGGGCGAGCCGTTTAGAAGAGACGCGATGAAGAAGCCAGTTGAGGTGGCGGGGATTGATAAGAAGGATATGAAGGTGCAGGTGGGGGGTTAACCGCTTTCCACAACCGTCATTCCGTCCAAGGGCCTTTAACCTTTCGCAAAGCGCGAAAGGTTTGCCCGCGAGACGGAATCTGATTGAGGCTCCGAGCGTGGGGCAGATTCCAGCTCGCGCCTTCGCACTGCTACGGCTTGACTGGAATGACGTTTGTTAGAGTTAGTCTCACTCCCACTGTTCCACTAGCAATCTAGGTACGCGCTGGTACTCACGCATGTTGTTGGTCGCAATGGTGAGGTTGCGGGCTCTTGCAAGTCCAGCATTCAACACATCATAAGAACCAATCCGCATTCCTTTTTGCAAAAGCTGGCCGTGGATTTCTCCTGCCTCACGCGCTGCCTTGGCGTCCAACGGGATCACATCCACCAACGCCAGAAATTCATCAATTACGCTGCATCTGTGGCGTTTGTCTTCGTAGTTTTCGGCACCTGCAAAAAGTTCAAAAACCGTTACCGAAGATACCGCCATGACCTTTTGCATTTCGACAAAGCGATTGATAAACTCTCTATTCCTTTTCTTGAGCACCCGAATGCAAACATCGGTATCAGCGAGATGGGTGATCATCAATCGTGATCATCTTCGCGGATTTGCATGGGTGGTTGGGGCAGGCGTTCAAAATCATCCCCTATTCCGGCTGACTTCATATACTCTTCCCAAGTTTTTTTGATTGGCGTAATGACTAAGCTCTCACCCTGTTGCGTGATGTTCACTTTCTTCACAGAATCAGGGAAGGCCAGCGCCTTTGGCACGCGCACGGCTTGAGTTTTGTTGGTTTTAAAAACAGTGGATAGGGTCATAGTCATTGTATATACCAATGGGATATACATATCAATACCTGACAGTTTCTGCTATATAATTTCAGCAGACAGCGAACGCCTCAGACTCTCCTGCTATAGCCTTGCGCAAATCAGGAGAGACTCTTATGCAATTTGCTTTGAACCACATGGTTGCCCCTAAGCTTGGCTATAATGCGTTTTTTGATCTGGCTTTGTCGCTTGGTGTGAATGCGGTTGAAATTCGCAATGATATTCCAACCGCCCTCATGGGCAATAAAAACGCGAAGCTCATTGGCAAGCTGGCCAAGGAAAAGGGCATTACCATTATCAATGTGAATGCGTTGCAGCGCTGGAACCAGTGGTGCAAGGCCAAGGCTGATGAGGCTTCGAGGCTGGCGGAATATACGGCGCTTACAGGTGCGAAAAATTTAATCTTGGTTCCCACCAATGACACAAAGTTCAAACCTGAGCATGAAGCGCGGCTTGAAGGGTTGCGCGTGGCTCTCGATGGTCTCAAATCCATTCTCAAAGATCATGGCTTGATTGGCTGTGTGGAGCCGCTGGGGTTCATCGAATGTTCATTGCGTCTAAAGGCCGAAGCCATTGCGGCGATTGATGCTGTGAATGGTGCCAAACGCTTCAAAGTTACGCATGATACGTTTCATCATTTTGTGGCGGGCGAGAAAGACGTGTTTGCGACACGCACGGGGCTTATTCATGTGTCTGGTGTCACCGATAAAAAGCACAGTGCCGCCACCATGCGAGACGCGCAACGGGTGTTGGTTGACGCACATGATATGATCGACAACCGCGGCCAAGTGCAAAAACTGATTGCCGCTGGTTACAAAGGCTATGTGTCGTTCGAGCCGTTTGCGGCTGGGGTGCATAATAGCAAAATGATCGCGCGTGAATTGGCGCGGAGCATGGATTATTTGGAAGGGTAAGCCCCTCCCCCTTGTGGGGAAGGATTCGCGCATCGGAAACATGGAAGCAGCATCGCGTTTATTATGTCAGCAGGCTACGCTGCACTCGGCATGGATAGCCGAAGGCCAGCACGTCAGCTGGAATGCTTTTTGTGACCACGCTACCTGCACCAATGGTCGAGCGGGCACCAATGGTTATACCCGGAAAAACCGTGACGTTGGCTCCCAACCAGACATGATCTTCGATTGTTATGGGTGCTGACGTGCAAATGCCACCCGATGCTATTCCGTTTTCATCAAATAGCATTCGTTGCATTGGGTCGAGCGAATGACTGGCGGTGATGAACATGCAGCGCGGCCCGATCATAACGTTCTTGCCGATCGTGATGCGGGCATTGTCCAAAAACATACAGTCCCAATTTATGATCACACCTGGCTCTAATTCAAGGTGGCCATATTCCAGCGTGATTGACCCCAAGATAATTCCTGGCTCATAGGAAAGTAGCATGCCTTTTAGAATGGCTTGACGGGCTGCATGATCAGAAGGCGGTGTTGTATTGAAGAGTTTCAGCTTCTCGGCAATAATATCTGAACGTTTTAGGCACTCTAAATCAGGCGCGTGAAAAGGGCCACCATTTAACATGGATTGATAGACTGACGTCATGATCTTTCCCAACCGTGGTGCCCCCGGAATTTCAGCTTAGTTCAAAACAACTGAACTTTATACAATTTAGTTGTGTCATTCTATTGACTGCGGTCGGCTGGCTATAAGGGCTATGTGTCGTTCGAGCCATTTGCGGCTGGGGTGCATAAGAGCAAAATGATTGCGCGTGAATTGGCGCGGAGCATGGATTATTTGGAAGGGTAAGCCCCTCTCCCGTCACTCACTTTGTGAGTGACACCCTCCCCCGCAAGGGGAGAGGGTTGATGGTATTATGCAGCTTCTTCGGCTGAATCGTCTTCAACTTTTTCGCCAGCAGCAGCGCCACGCTTGGCGTTTCTTGCGAGGAAGTCTTCAAGTTCGCGGATGCATTGATCTTCATCAACTTTACGAACCGCAGCAAGTTCGCGGGCAAAGCGCGCCAAAGCTTGTTCAAACAATTGACGCTCAGAGTATGATTGTTCTGGCTGACGATCCGAACGGTAGAGATCGCGGATCACTTCGGCCACGGCAATCACATCGCCTGAATTGATTTTCGCATCATATTCCTGCGCACGGCGCGACCACATGGTGCGCTTAATGCGGGCGCGGCCACGGATCACTTTCATGGCTTGCTCGATCAAAGAACGATCAGCCAAGTGGCGCATGCCTTTTTGTTCGGCACGGTTGGTTGGCACTTTGAGACGCAGCTTTTCTTTTTCAAAATCGACGATGTAAAGCTCAAGCTTCACACCAGCAATTTCCTGCTCTTCAATGTTGGTAATGCGGCCCACACCGTGTGCAGGATAAACCACCAGTTCACCAGTTTTGAAATTAATCTTTTTAGCGGCAGGTGTCGCAGCAACGGCTGGCTTTGCGGCAACAGCTGGCTTTGCTACAGGTGCAGGGGCAGCCGCAGCTTTAGCGGCAGCCGCTTTGGCGCTGAGGGCCTTAGCGAAAGCAGCCTTAGAAATAGCAGCTTTAATTACTGGCTTTGCCACTGGCTTGGCTGCCACTTTGGCAACAGGCTTTGCAGCAGCCTTGGGGGCTGGCTTGGCGGCCACTTTTGCGGCTGGCTTGGTTTTCAATTTCACTTTTGCAGTGACCTTGGCTTTTGCAGATGGCGCTTTGGCCTTGGTTGCGGGAGCTTTTTTGGCTTTGGATGTCGGCATGTCGGTTTATCGCCCTTTTTCTCTGTTCTCGGCCAGCACAAACCCCAGTCTTGACACTGGGCGTTAAAAAATCCGAGCGAAAGCGCCCGGATCACAAAACTTGCGTGGTTTTGACTACATAAAGAGTGCATAGCACAAATTTAAGGAAATTTAAAGACGAGACCGTCCGTGTACGGTCGAATTTTGGGTGCTAAATGACGAATTCTGGGGATTATGGTTAATAAGTCTTAATCTCCCTCGCCGGGTTCGGGCGAGAAATGGGCGTCAAATTTGCCAGCAACACCGTCAAATTCCTTGGCATCGGCTGGCGCATCGCGTTTCACCGTGATGTTTGGCCATTTGGGGGCAAACTCGGTGTTCACTTGCAGCCACTTATCGAGGCCAGGTTCAGTGTCGGGTTTAATCGCGTCAGCAGGGCATTCAGGCTCACAAACGCCACAGTCAATGCATTCGTCAGGGTGGATCACCAGCATGTTTTCGCCTTCGTAAAAGCAATCCACGGGGCACACTTCCACGCAATCCATATATTTACATTTGATGCAGTTTTCGGTGACGATATAGGTCATTTTGGTCCACTATTTTGGTTGTTGCGGAGATAATTAGCTGAGGGAGTGATCCATTGCACCCATTTTTTGTGAGGGAGCCTCAGCATTGAGGGTTTCGTAGAGCAGGTTTGCTTCTGGCGCAGAGCCACGGCGCGCTGATTCACCCAAAACCCGCACCACTTTCACCTGATTTGCGATAGCAATGGTCAGAATGTCTTGGGGTTTCACCAAATGGCTAATCTTGGTCACACGTTCGCGGTTCACGCGCACATGGCCACCTTCCACAAGTTCAGTGGCAAGCTTCCGGTGTTTCACGAAGCGTGCATAAACCAACCATTTGTCGATACGCTGGGCCAGTTTATCCCTGCTTCATTTGCGCTCTAAGAGCGGCCAAGGCGGCAAAAGGTGAATTGGGGTCCATCGGTTTTTCCGGTTTTGGTGGGCGCGGCGGAGGGCGGACAGGTTCGGGAGCGCGGTTTGGCTTATATTTA
>JAYUPT010000067.1:0-12540 GCA_043759965.1 Aestuariivirga sp.
ACGTTTAGCGGCGGCGGCATTGTTGCCTCCTGATGATAATGCCCGTGTGGCGGAACTTGCCAAGACATTTGTTAAAGCGGTGCGCGGCAAGCGCAAGGCGCAAGGCAGCATCGATGCTTTTATGCAGGAATATTCATTGTCCTCCGAAGAAGGCGTGGTGCTGATGTGTTTGGCCGAAGCGTTGCTCCGCATTCCTGATGCTGAGACGGCTGATAAATTGATTGCCGATAAAATTGGCGGGCGCGATTGGGAATCGCATTTGGGCCAATCTGAATCTTTGTTTGTGAACGCGTCGGCTTGGGGGCTTATGTTGACTGGTAAGATCGTTTCGCTCGGTCAAGAAGTGAGTGGTGATGCGCTAGGCTTTATGAAGCGCTTTGTGCGCCGTTCTGGTGAGCCGGTTTTGCGCGGTGCCATGAAGCAAGCCATGCGAATTATGGGGCGGCAATTTGTTTTGGGGCAAACGATTGAAGAGGCGATGGCTTCCGCTAAGCCATCAGAAAAACTTGGCTATTGTTATTCTTATGACATGCTCGGTGAATCAGCGATGACTGCTGAGGATGCAAAGCATTATTTGCGCTCCTATAAAAATGCACTAACAGCCATGGGGCAGGGTGTTTCTGATAATGTGTTTGCCAATGTCTCATTGTCGGTGAAACTCTCGGCGTTGCATCCGCGTTATGAAGAGAAGCAGGCGGCGGTTGCGCTGGCTGAATTATATTCAGCCGTGCTTGGCCTCGCAGAGCAAGCCAAGGCCCAGAATTTAGGTCTGACCATCGATGCGGAAGAAGTGGCACGGCTTGATATTTCATTGGAGTTGTTTGGGCGCTTGGCCTCGGCACCGAGTCTTAGCGGTTGGAATGGTTTGGGCCTTGCGGTGCAAGCTTATGGGCGGCGGGCAAAGCCTGCGTTGGAATGGTTGGCTGCGCTGGCGCGTCAAACTGGCCGCGTGCTTCCTGTGCGTTTGGTGAAGGGGGCTTATTGGGATACGGAAATTAAGCGCGCGCAAGAAGCAGGCTTAGAGAATTTCCCCGTGTTCACGCGCAAGGTTTCCACTGATGTGAGCTATTTAGCATGCGCGCGGTATATGCTGGGCCAGGTAGATGCGTTTTACCCGCAATTTGCCACGCATAATGCGCAGACGGTTGCAGCGGTGACGGTGATGGCGGGGCCATCGCAGAAGTTTGAATTTCAACGCTTACATGGAATGGGTCAAGCGCTTTATGATGATGTGGTGTCGGCGCGTGCGGTTCGCATTTATGCCCCCGTAGGCAGCCACAAAGATTTGCTCGCTTATCTGGTTCGCAGGCTTTTGGAGAATGGCGCAAACACATCCTTTGTCAATCGCATTGCTGATGATGATGCGCCGCTGGATGATATTGTGGCCAATCCGGTTTCGGAAATTTCCAAGCTTGAAAGCATTCCCAATCCGCGCATTGCTGCACCATGCGATGTGTTTGCGCCGCGCATCAATTCGCTAGGTCTTCCTCTGTGGCGGAACAGTGATCGTGCCAAAGTTTATGCAGGAATTGAAACGGCTTTGAGCAAGGTGATTGATGCAAGTGCTTTGGTTGACGGTGAGGCGTTGCGCGATGGGCCGCTGCGCCAGATTTATTCGCCGCATGATCGCACCGTGAAAGTTGGCACTATGTCTGAGGCCAGTGATGCAAGTGTTTTGCGGGCGATGGATTCTTCAGCAAAAGCTCAACCAGAGTGGGATGCTCTGGGCGGCGAGGCGCGGGCCGATATTTTGGAGCGGGCTGCGGATTTGTTTGAGGCAGATACACATAATTTGATGGCTCTGCTGGTGCGCGAAGCGGGCAAGACGATTGACAATGCTTTGGGTGATTTGCGCGAGGCGGTTGATTTCTTGCGTTATTATGCAGCACAAGCGCGAGCGCAGTTTTCCTCTGCGGTGATCTTGCCGGGGCCAACGGGTGAGAGCAACGAACTCACATTGCATGGGCGCGGCGTGTTTGCGTGTATCTCGCCATGGAATTTTCCGTTGGCGATTTTTACAGGGCAAGTTGCGGCAGCTCTGGCCGCAGGAAATGCTGTTGCCGCCAAGCCAGCAGAGCAAACGCCATTGGTTGCGTGGCTAGCAGTAAAGCTTTTGCATCAGGCGGGTGTGCCTCACTCAGTTCTGCAATTTTTGCCGGGTGATGGTGCTCGCATTGGTGCGGTGCTTTTACAACAAAAGGTATTGGCTGGTGTGGCTTTCACCGGGTCGAATGATACGGCGCGCTTGATTAACCGAGCACTAGCTAATCGTGATGGGGCACTTCCGGTTCTGATTGCTGAGACTGGCGGCATGAATGCAATGATTGTTGATTCATCAGCTTTGCCGGAACAGGCGGTGCGTGATGTGGTGGCTTCGGCTTTTGACAGTGCTGGGCAACGCTGCTCTGCGGCGCGGATTCTATTTGTGCAGAAGGATATTGCACCTCGTGTGATTGAAATGTTGCAAGGCGCGTTGCAAGAATTGAAGCTGGGTGATCCAATGGATTATAGCACTGATATTGGCCCAGTGATTGATGATGAGGCGCGGGTAGGTTTGGAACAACACAAGGCTACTATGGCTGCTAAGGCCAAGCTGATTTTTGAACTTCCAATGCCGCAAGCTTGCGGCAATGGCACTTATGTTGCCCCAGCAATTTACGAATTGCCATCGCTTGATATGTTGGAGCGTGAAGTGTTTGGCCCGATTTTGCATGTGGTGCAATTTGAGGGTGAGAAACTGGATGCAGTGTGTGATCAAATCAATGCCAAGGGTTTTGGCCTCACGTTAGGTTTGCACACGCGCATTGAATCCGTCGTGCGGCAGGTGCGGGCGCGGATGAAGGTTGGTAATCTTTATGTAAACCGCAACCAGATTGGTGCTGTGGTGGGGGCACAACCTTTTGGTGGCGAAGGCTTATCAGGCACCGGGCCAAAAGCTGGTGGACCGCACTATTTGCAACGCTTTGCGGTGGAGCGGGTGTGTTCAGTTGATACCACGGCTTCGGGTGGCAACGCGGCTCTATTGTCAATGTGATTAAGTTTTGCCCTTAAACGCAATGCCACGCTCCACAGCTGATTTTCCAAATTTTTTGCGGATTTCGTCAATGGCCAGTTCGGCTTTGCTGCGGGCGGCACTTTGTGCGTCAAGACTGTTGATGTCGTCATCGGATTTTGCTTCGGACAGATTGGAAATGCCAACGCCGAGCAAGCGGAATTTTGCTCCTGTTGCTTCCTTGACCAGAAGTGGCTTGGCGCATTCAAAAATGCGGTGGGCGAGGCGCGTTGGATCAGTCAATGAAACGGCTCTGGTGCGGCTTTTGAAATCAGTGGTTTTGAGTTTGAGATTGATGGTGTGGCCGGCAAGTTCTGATGCTTTAGCGCGGTGAGAAACGCGTTCACACAGCCGCCACAGGATTGATTCCAACTCTTCATAGTTTGAAATGTTTTCATCAAACGTGGTTTCAGCACTGATGCTTTTGGTATCATTTTCCACAACCACATCACGCGTGTCGTCACCGCGAGACAGGTAATAAAGCCTTGTCCCCATGCTGCCGAATTGGCGCATAAGATTGTTTTTTTCTAAGTTTTGCAATTGGCCGATTGTGGTGATGCCAGACTTGGCCAATTTCTGTTGCAAAGCAGCGCCCACCCCCCAAATTGCAGCCACAGGTTTTGGAGCCAGCACGAATTTCGCTTCAGTTTTGCCTATCACTGAAAAGCCGCGCGGCTTTTCGAGATCAGAAGCAAGCTTGGCCAGAAACTTATTGTGCGAGAGGCCGACGGACGCTGTTACGCCTACATCGGTTTGAATCTTGCGCACCAGCTTAGCCAAACTGAGGGCAGGGGCGCTCCCATGCAAGCGCTCGGTGCCTGAAAGATCGAGGAAGGCTTCATCAATTGAAACGGGCTGCACAAGCGGCGTGAACTGCAACATAATCTCGCGCACTTGGGCACCCGCTTCGGCATATTTTTTCATGTTGGGTTTGATCACCACAGCATCTGGGCAAAGCTGCAAGGCTTTGAACATGGGCATGGCAGACCGAACGCCGTGGATGCGAGCAATATAACACGCGGTGGACACCACACCTCTGGTTTGGCCGCCGACAATCACGGGCTTATCGAGCAAATCTGGATTATCGCGTTTTTCGACTGAGGCATAAAAGGCATCGCAATCAATATGGGCAATCGAAAGCGTGTTCAGTTCGGCATGGCGCAGCAGGCGCGGCGAATGGCATTTGTGGCAGCGCTTCTCATCAGCTTTGGTTTCAACCAAACAGTCGCGGCAGAATCCGTGTAAATGTTGGCCATCGTCCATGGTGGCAGGTTACGCTGCGCCAGTGTTAGAATCTAGCAGGAGGTCAATTCTAAAATATGCGGCTTCACAATTTCCCAACTATGGGTGCGAAGAGACACAAAATCAAAATGCGGGGTGTGGCGGGCAAAGCGTTCATCCTGCAGAAAATGCACCAATTTTACTTGCGGGGCATATTCATTGGCTGATTGAATGAAGCCCGGACTATCATCGACAAAGATCACCGGGCCAGAGGTTTGCTCGGCTAAATGTTTAATTGCCGGACCCTTTGGGCCAGAATTGGTGATCACTGGATAGGTGATGCCAAAGTCTTTGAGGTTCTCAGTGCGATCAGATTTTGCAAAATGCGGCAGGTTAGTGAGCATCACCACGCTGTTGTGTTTTCCAATTTCAAGCAAAGCATCCACGGCTCCATCAATCGGGTGGAGGTTTCTTGTGCATTCGGCGAAAAAATCATCAACAAGCTGGTTTACTGTTTCAGCTGAAACGGAAATGTTATTTTTAGTGCTTCTAATGTTTCCAGCAAGGGCGAGGCTTATAGGTTCCAGCCAAAGGTTGCGGGCCGCAAGAAATTGCTCAAAACTGCGTGTAAAATGAACGATTACCTCATCAACATCACAGATCACCAAGGGCTTGCTTGGGTTCAGATCAAGAAGATCTAATTGTTCTTTGGTGAAATTAGGAATCATAAGTTGCACCGGGCAGAGCGAATCTCGCCTGTTGGAGGGTTTCAGGCTTCATGCCGCATGACTTGGCAAAATCAATGATCAAAGATTCGTCCTGAAGAGCGTAATCTAACATAAAACCTTGAAATTCAGGGTTTGCAGCGCTCGATTGCAGATCATTCAATGAAATGCCGGAAAGTCCCAAAAAACGTTCAAGTATATCTTCATTTGAAGCAATATAAGTTATTAAATTCAGTGCTATAGTAGAGGCATATGAAGTGTTTAGCGAGCTTGCTTTCACGGTTTAATTCTCTGTCGGTTAACCAGTTTGGTCAACTAAGGGCCAATTTTAAGGAGTTGGTTACAGAACTTGGCGCAAAATGCAACGAGGCTTCATTTTTACAAAGGGGCCTTAGAGACGGGTTTGGGCCGTCCGAATTAACAGGCGGGGTATAAAATGGATTTAGGCAGGTATGAATCGGTGAGCAATGAGACCGTGCCGGGAGTTGTGGCTGCGATGCAGAAAACTGTTCTCGTTGTTGAAGACAACGAACTTAATATGAAATTGTTCAACGATTTGTTGGAAGCCCACGGCTATAAAGTGGTGCAGACCAGAGACGGGCTTACAGCGCTGGATATGGCGCGCAAGCACCGACCAGATTTGATTTTGATGGACATTCAGTTGCCGGAAGTTTCTGGCATTGAAGTGACCAAATGGCTGAAAGAAGATGATGAGCTGCGCGCAATTCCGGTGATTGCGGTTACCGCTTTTGCGATGAAGGGTGACGAGCAAAAAATTCGTGAAGGCGGCTGTGAGGCTTACATTTCCAAACCCATTTCAGTGATGAGTTTTTTAGCGACAATCGACAAGTTTATGAAGAAAACCGCATGACCGCACGCGTTCTCGTTGTTGACGACATTCTCGCCAATGTGCGCCTGTTAGAGGCAAAACTTTCGGCTGAGTATTTTGAAGTCGTGACAGCGATGAACGGGTTAGATGCACTTGAATCCGTTCAACGCAGCAAGCCAGATATTGTTTTGCTCGATGTGATGATGCCGGGTATTGATGGCATTGAGGTGTGCAAGCGCATTAAAAGCAATCCCACCACACAGCATATTCCGGTTGTCATGGTGACTGCTCTTGACCAACCGGAAGACCGCGTTCGTGGGCTTGAGGCGGGTGCGGATGATTTTCTAACCAAGCCAGTAAATGATA
This sequence comes from Aestuariivirga sp., assembly GCA_043759965.1. Taxonomy (GTDB): domain Bacteria; phylum Pseudomonadota; class Alphaproteobacteria; order Rhizobiales; family Aestuariivirgaceae; genus Aestuariivirga. Next base: position 6,194 of record JAYUPT010000067.1, read on the forward strand.
TTTCGTTGTTCTGCCGCATTAAAAGTCTGGTGCGTTTAAAAATGCTGACAGATGAGTTGCGCATTCGGGCTGAAACTGGCGATTCAATTGGCTTGGTTGCCAAATCGGCGATGCAGAAGAGTGAACATCCAGGCAATGTGATGTTGGTAGATACCAAAGAGTCATCAGCAGAGCGGATTAGCAGCTTTCTCGCTGAAAAACACAATGTGCATCATGTGAGTGATCCTGCGCAGGTTGTGGAAATTGCTGCTGGTGCCAGTCACCCATTTGAATTGATCGTGATAAGTTTGGATGAAACCAAATTTGATGGTTTGCGATTGTGTTCGCAGCTTCGTTCATTTGAAGGCACGCGGCAAACGCCAATTTTGATTTTGGTTGATCAAGATGATCAGACACGCTTACTTCGCGCTTTAGATATGGGCGTGAATGATTATTTGATGCGGCCTATTGATCAACAAGAATTGATGGCGCGGGTGGCAACCCAGGTGAAGCGTTGGCGCTACACTGAGCAATTGCGCATGAGTGTTAAGACCTCAATTGAACTGTCAATAACTGACTCACTCACTGGACTCTATAATCGCCGCTATCTTGAATCGCATTTGAGCCATTTGATTGAACATTTTAATAATCGTGGAAAATCAATGTCGATCCTCGCAATTGATGTGGATTTCTTTAAGCCAATCAATGACACTTATGGTCATGACGCTGGCGACAAGGTGCTGCAAGAATTGGCGGCACGCATTAGAACCAACACCCGCACGATTGATTTAAGCTGCCGCACGGGCGGTGAAGAATTTGTTTTGGTGCTGCCAAGCACAGCCTTGGATGCAGCCGAAAGCATTGCCGAACGCTTGCGCAAATCAGTTGCCAATAAGCCGTTTCTGATTGGGCCACAGCAATCTGTTCCGGTGACAATTTCAATTGGGCTTGCTGGCCTTGCTGGGGCAGATGACACGCTTGAACTGTTGCTCAAGCGCGCAGATTCGGCACTCTACAGTGCCAAACGCAAGGGCCGAAACCGCGTTGTTCAAGCGGCGGCTTAATCTCTCCAAAGTTTAACCTTTACAAACCCGCGCGCAATCGCCATTTCCTGTGCAATTGCTTTGGTTGCAGGAGGAATTTGTTTCTGCAATAGTGTAAAAAATACATTTTAAGGAGAGTATCATGGGTTCATTATCAATTTGGCATTGGGCGATTATTTTAGTCGTGGTGTTTTTGGTATTCGGCGGCAAAGGCAAGATTTCTGATTTGATGGGAGATGCTGGCAAAGGCATTAAGAGCTTCAAAAAAGGCCTCGCAGACGATCCAGTTGACGCAAAAACCTTGGAAGCTGATGCCACTGAAGCTGCAAAGCAAGCTGCTGAAAAAATAAAAAGCTAAGCGAATTCCATCATGGATTTTGGATTTGGCGTCGGATATTCCGAACTCTTTGTTTTAGCCATTATTGCGGTCGTTGTCATCGGGCCTAAAGACTTGCCGTTGGTGCTGCGCAAATATGGTCAGTTGATGCAAAGAGTGCGGGGTATGGCGCGCGAATTTCAAGGCCATGTTGATGTGGCCATGAAAGATGCTGGCGTTGCCGATCTCAAAAAAGATCTGCAAGGCATGCAAACTGCCGTTAACAGCTCCATGAATAAGCCACTAAGTGTAGCTTCAATCAATCCGCCCAAGAAAAATGATTTTGAAAAATTCTTTGGTGAAGCTTCCGCTGCAGGTGAAACCCGTGTTGCTGGTAATGCAGTTTCAGAAGCATGAGCAAGGAAGATATTGACGCTTCAGAAGCGCCACTCATGGATCATCTGCTAGAGCTGCGCACAAGGCTTATGTGGGCGGTTGGTGGGTTTATTGCCGCATTCATCGCCAGCTTTTTTTATTCAACCGAGATTTTTGAACTTCTGGTGCTGCCCTTTAAATGGGGCACTGGTGCTGAAGTGCGGTTGATTTCGATCAAGCTACTTGGGTTCTTTTTGGTAAAACTGAAGATTGCCATGTTTGGTGGCATGTTCATTGCATTTCCGTTGATTGCCACGCAGATTTATAGATTTGTGGCGCCAGGATTATACAAGCATGAGCGCCAAGCCTTGGCTCCCTATCTGGTGGCAACGCCGGTGTTTTTTGTTCTGGGGGCGGCATTGGTTTATTTTATGCTGTTGCCCTTCGCCATCCATTTTTTCTACACGCTGCCCGCAGGCTCAATTGATATTACGCCCGATGTTGAGTCCTATCTTGATTTTGTGATGATGTTGATTTTGGCCTTTGGCCTCACATTCCAATTGCCTGTGGTTCTCACTTTGCTCGGTCACATGGGCGTTGTGAGTTATGAAATGCTGACCAAAGGCAGGCGCTTTGCATTGGTGGCTGTTTGTGCATTGGCCGCAGTTATTACGCCGCCAGACCCAATTTCGATGATTGCCATGGCAGTGCCGCTTTATGCACTTTATGAAGTGGCCGTGTTGGTCGTGGGGTTCATAGAAAAGCGCCGTAACAAAGCTGCCGCTGCCAAAGAACTTATTCCATAAAAGCCAATTGAGTGCTGCTGCGAAGCGCCCTATAGGAAGCTGCAATCAGTTTCCTAAGGTGATCCCATGCACGATATTAAAGCCATCCGCGAAAACCCAACTGCCTTTGATGCAGGTCTAGCTCGTCGTGGATTGGCACCATTGTCGGCTTCCTTGCTTTTATTTGATGAGCAGAAGCGCGAGACGATGCAGAAGCTGCAAGATGCGCAAAGCCGTCGCAATGCTTTGTCCAAAGAAATTGGCACTGCCATGGGCAAAAAGGATGTGGCCTTGGCGGAGAAGCTGAAGGCCGAAGTTGCAGGTCTCAAGGATGAGATTACATCAGGTGAAGAGCGGGAACGCATTTTGACCAAGCAGCTTAATGATGCGCTGGCCGTCATTCCCAATTTGCCAATGGCTAATGTGCCTGATGGCAAAGACGAGCACGACAATAAAGAAGTTCGTGTGTGGGGCCAGAAGCCATCATTTGCATTTGAACCGCAACAGCATTTTGATATTGGTGAAGGCCTTGGCCTCATGGATTTTGAAATTGCTTCAAAACTTTCAGGTGCGCGCTTTGTTGTGTTGAAGGGAGCGCTAGCCCGCATGGAACGGGCCCTTGCCCAATTCATGCTTGATTTACACACGAGCGAATTTGGTTATTCCGAAACTTATGCGCCTTACATGCTGCGTGAAGAGGCGATGTATGGTGTTGGACAATTGCCGAAATTTGAAGAGGATTTGTTCAAAACCACCAGCGGCCATTATCTCATTCCCACTGCTGAAGCGCCACTCACCAACTTGGTGCGTGAGCAGGTTTTGGATGAAGCCAAACTGCCAATTCGCATGACGGCTTACACACCATGTTTCCGAGCAGAGGCTGGTGCTGCTGGCAGGGATACGCGCGGCATGATCCGTCAGCACCAATTTTCAAAAGTGGAATTGGTTTCAATCACCACGCCCGAACAGGCTGATGCTGAACACGAGCGCATGTTGGGTTGTGCTGAAGAAGTTTTGAAGCGGCTGAATCTTTCGTTCCGCACAATTGTTCTGTGCACAGGCGATATGGGCTTTGGTAGCCGAAAGACTTATGACATTGAAGTGTGGTTGCCCGGGCAAAATACCTTCCGCGAAATTTCATCCTGTTCGCAATTCGGTGAATTCCAAGCCCGCCGCATGGATGCGCGCTGCAGGGCCACTGATGCCAAGCAAACGCGTTATGTTCACACGCTCAATGGCTCTGCACTCGCTGTGGGGCGCACCATGGTGGCGATTTTAGAAAACTATCAGAATGGTGATGGCTCTGTCACAATTCCAGACCTGCTGATCCCCTATATGGGTGGGATCACCGTTATCAAGAGGCTGTAACCCATGCGTATTCTCGTCACCAATGATGATGGCATTCATGGCCCCGGCTTGGTGGCGTTGGAGGCAATTGCGCGGGCCATCAGCGATGATGTTTGGGTGGTTGCCCCTGATGAAGAGCGTTCTGGGGCAGGGCATTCGCTCACGCTTTCTAATCCGTTGCGCTACCGCCAAATTGAAAAGCGCCGCTTTGAAGTGACGGGCACGCCGACGGATTGCGTGGTGATGGCGGTTCGCAAAATTATGCCTGCATTGCCTGATCTCATTTTGTCCGGCGTTAATCGTGGCTCAAACATTGCCGATGATGTGACTTATTCCGGCACCATTGCAGCGGCCATGGAAGGCACCCAGCTTGGGATTAAATCCATCGCCATGTCGCAGATCACTGGCATGTATGGCAATGGCGAAAGTTTTGCTGTGGCTGAGAAATATGGTGAGAACATAGTGCGAAAGCTGATCGCCATGGAATTTGGACCCGGCGTTTTTATGAATGTAAACTTTCCCGATTGCAGACCTGACGAAGTGGCTGGCATTGATGTGACCATGCAAGGCAAGCGCGACCAAAATTTTTTGCTGGTCGACGAACGCAAAGATGGCCGCGGCAATCCCTACTACTGGATCGGCTTTGCCAGAGAGCGCGGCAACCCACCCGCCGGAACCGACATTGCCGCCGTGTTTAACAAGCGCGTATCCATCACGCCGCTGCATATGAACCTGACGCAGATTGATGCGCTGGATGCATTGCGCGGCGTGTTTAAGTGAAGGCCATCATGCTCCCGCCCCCTATGCAAGACATGATTGTGCAGGTGGCTGATGCGTTGCCGCAATTTCCGCGACTGCCACAAATCTTTGCTGACACTTTTAGCAACACTTATGCCACTACGCTGCAAAAGCAGGATGATGGATCGGTGTTTGTGATCACTGGTGATATTCCGGCCATGTGGTTGCGGGATTCAGCAGCACAGGTGCGGGTTTATTTGCCGCTGGCCAAAAATGACCAGCATTTTGCTTCGCTCATTGCTGGTGTGGTAAAGCGGCAAATGCACTGTGTTCTGCAAGACCCCTATGCCAATGCGTTTAACATTGTCGCCAATGGCAATTGCCACAACCAAGACCAGACCGAGATGAGCGCTTGGATTTGGGAGCGTAAGTATGAATTAGATTCACTTTGTGCGCCATTAAAACTCGCCCATGATTTATGGATGGCAACGGGGCAGGTGGACTATTTTGATGAAGTTTTCGTGAAAGCCGCTTGGCTGATTGTAAAAACAATCAGCTTGGAAAAGCGCCATGAAAATTCGTCTTATCGATTTGAACGCTTTGATGTTCCGCCGCTTGATACATTGGCCAATGAGGGGCAGGGCTATCCGGTTGCATATACGGGCTTGAGTTGGTCTGGCTTTCGACCATCTGATGATTCTTGCACTTATAATTATCTGGTGCCTTCAAACATGTTTGCCGTTGTGGCACTGGAGAGCTTAGCTAAGTTGCCACTAGAAGATGTGGCATTGAAACTTGCAGCGCAGAAATTAGCCACCGAAATTCGCAATGGCATTGAAACCTACGGCAAAATTAGACATCCTCAATTCGGCGAAATCTATGCCTATGAAGTAGATGGCCTTGGCAACCATAACATCATGGATGATGCCAATGTGCCCAGCCTTTTAGCAGCACCTTATATGGGCTATTGCTCCGCCGATGATGCCACCTATCAAGCAACGCGGGCTTTTGTATTGAGCAAAGCCAACCCCTATTTCTACCAAGGTAAGGCCGCCAGCGGCATTGGCAGCCCACACACGCCGAAGGATTTCATCTGGCCGATTTCGCTGTGCATACAAGGTTTAACGAGCACGTCTCGTGATGAGCAATTCGCATTGCTGGAAAAGCTATTGAACACTGACGCTAGCACTGGCCTTATGCACGAAGGCTTTCACAAAGACGATCCCACAAAATTCACAAGGCCTTGGTTTTCTTGGGCCAATTCGCTGTTTGCGGAATTTGTGATGAAAGTGAGTAGAAAAGAATTTTAGGCTGTTGCGAATTCTGATTTGCGGTAGCCTTGCAAATAGAGCAGCGCAGTTAAATCACCATGGTTGATCACATAAGGCGCTTGCTCTTGCACTATGGGTTTGGCGTGCAGGGCCACACCCATTCCAGCCGCCATAAGCATGGGAATGTCATTAGCGCCATCGCCTACCGCAATTGAATCTGTGTGAGAAAACCCGTGCGCTTTGCAAATGCGGTGTAGTGATTCAACCTTTGCTTCCTTTCCCAAAATGGGCAGTGCCACTTCGCCAGTGAGGGTGCCATTTTCAACAAGCAAAGTGTTGGCGCGGTTTTCATCAAAACCGAGAGTGGCAGCCACATGGGCGGTGAAGGCGGTGAAACCGCCTGACACGAGGGCGGCGTATGCGCCGTTTGCCTTCATGGTGGCCAGCAGGGTTTTCCCACCTTCCATAAATGTAATCCGTGTACGGATGAGTT
>JAYUPT010000068.1:0-4562 GCA_043759965.1 Aestuariivirga sp.
CATACTTGTCTGAACCTTATGCGACTATGGTTAGCAAGACCTTAAACTGTTCGCAGGGTTGGAAATTAAGGAATTGGTTACCATAAACGGCGAAAAGCATAATCGAGTCTCATCAGGTTAGCTTTTCATGAACAGTGCGTCGGAATCCAATCAAGTTATCAGCATCGCTGAAGCACTAAGCGGTGTTTGGCGCAGAAAACTTTTGGTGTTGGCATTTTTATTGCTCGGCTTGCTTTCTGGTTTTGCGGTGATCACTTTAGTAAAACCAAGTTTTCAATCTGAAGCTCTGGTGATTATAGAAAACAATGCAACGCCTTACGAGAAGGCCGCCACACAGCAAGACACGCGCGAAAATCCGGTTGATGATCGCATCGTGCTGAGCCAAGTTTCGATCATAAAATCGGACGATTTGGTGTCGCGGGTTTCTGATAGCCTAAGTTTAAGCACTCAGCCTGAATTCAATCCGCTACTGCGCCCCATTTCCGGATTGAAAGGCGTGCTAATTTCAATGGGCTTCGTGGACGATCCTCGTTTGCTCACGCCAGCTCAGTTAGCCGTCAAGCAAATAGGTTCAAAACTCATAGTTTATTCAACTGTGGATTCCAACGTGGTTGGCATTAAATATACCGCCTCTACCCCCCAAACAGCTGCCGATATAGCAAACGCAGTGGCAGACGCTTATCTTTTATCCACAAGCAATACAGTTGCCGGTGCCACCGACCGTGCTCGTGAATGGCTCAGCCAACAAATAACGGATCTGCGCAGCAAAGTTTCCACAGCTGAAGCCGATGTCGAAAAGTATCGATCAGAAGCAGGTCTCCTGCAGGGCGAAAGGGTGACGCTTGGCACACAGCAGATTTCAGAACTTAACACCCAAATTACGCTAGCCGAAGCCGCAGCCAGTGAAGCCAGAGCCCGCGCTGATGAAATAAAAAGCTTGCTCACACAGAAAGGCAGTGTTGACGCATCCTCAGATGTATTGAGTTCGCCTGTGATACAAAACATGCGTGAACGACAAAGCGAAGCTGCACGCAAAATTTCAGAGCTCTCAGCAGTCTATCTGCCCAATCATCCCAAGATGATAGCCGCACAGCAAGAGCTTGCAAGCATCAATCGTAATTTGCGCACCGAAGCTGGCAAAGTGGTTGATAGTCTTGTGGGCCAAGCCAAAGTGGCCACAGCCCGCGCCAAATCATTGCAGACGAGTTTAGCTAACCTGAAGAACACGCAAGGCGATGCCAATTTAAGCGATGTGAAATTGAAAGAATTGGAACGTGATGCACAAGCCTCGCGCAACTTGCTTGAACAAATGCTAAGCCGCTATGCTGATGCTAGTGCCAGACAAGATGCGAGCCTGCAACCAGGCTTTGCGCGCATTATTCAAAGAGCAACACCTTCACCTTCAAATTATTTCCCCAAAGCCGGGCCCATTATGCTGCTCACCACATTGGCCAGTTTAGCACTTGGCTTAGGATTGGCTTTTCTCTTTTCAGTAATGGCCGCAGCAAGCCGCAGCCAGCAACCGCAAGCGCCTCGCGCCCGCGTGGTGCATGATCTTGACGAAGACATAACACCTCATCCAGCGCGAGTGATGTTGCAGGCCGATGTTCCAATTCCTCCCTTGAACATCGGTTGGCCCGCATTGCAAGACGTGCCAGAAACACCACCAGAAAATTTGTTTACCCCCAAACCAAGGGTGGAAAGAGCTTTAGCGGTTTTGGCTTCAATGCCCAGCGCCACAAACCTTGCTTCAACAGTAGCATTGGTTGAAAGCACATATGGAGGCGAGGCTAGTGCCTTAACAGAGGCCGCCACCCGCATTGCCAACGCCTGCATTACATTAAAAGAAATGCAGGGCCTAAAGACATTGGCCATCACCAGCATTGGCGGGCGTGGCATGGATGCCAGCGTGGCGACAGTTGCCATTGCGCGGGCCATGGCCACCGCCAAAAAGAAAGTTGTAGCAATTGATCTTGCTGCATCAAACTCACCATTTGATACATTGTTTGAATTGCAAGCAGGCTGCGGACTTTCGGATTTGGTTGCAGGCGAAGCAGATTTCACCAAAGTTATTTGCCGTGATGCCCACTCCACAGCCCATATTATTCGCTATGGAATGAAAGCAGCTCCTCAGTTTCAAGGATCTGTGGCCGATAAACTTGCCCCAATTTTGAACGCTCTTTCTAGCATTTACGACATCATTCTGGTGCATGTGGGTGAGGCCACACCGGCCACGCCAAATTTAGTGAAAGACATAAAAGGCACCATGCTATTGGCACCACAAGCCCGGTATAAGGATGCTGTTGCGGCAGCGCGTGTGCTTGAGTCAAAGGGCATGGAAATTTCGATGTTTGTGCGCCTTGAACCCATTTCAAGCTACACTGGTCTTCACGCAGTTAAGGCTTAGTTTTAGTTCCCCACACACGTTGGCGGAATTCAAAAAAGGCATTCTTAAGAAAAGTATTCTGCTTGACCATGCGCTTTGTTGCCTGAAGTAAATAGTAAGAAAAAGCTGGTAGCTTGCCGCGTAAAGTTTGTGACTTAATATAGTTGTAATAGACCAAGTGCTCATCCGCCCACAGCTGCTTGTAATCTTGCTCACCAAGGGAAAAATCGTAAACTGAAATGCCATTTTCACAACAATGAGAAATTGTTTGGCGCAAGAGATAATCACCAGGTGAAAATTGCAAATTAACGTCAGGTGCTAAAGCTGAAATCAATAACCAAAAATGGTCATGTGTTTTAACTCCCACCATTGTTGCTACGGTGCTTCCGTTAAGCCGTAGCCTAAAAACTTCGAGAAGTGCAGCTTGAGAAACTAAAATCTGCTGATAGAATTTTGTGTCGGCTGCACCGAAAACATCACCAACACCAGCTTGTGAAAGCTGTAAATTTTTGTGAGCAAGGCCATCTGCCAGTGCCTCTTGCGCTTCAGCACCCGTGAGAACATCAAACTCCAAAAACCCGCTTTCGCTAAGCCTTTCATCGCGTCGCCGCATTTTGCTGATTGACCGAGAACTTCGCTTTTTTGCGAGAATGCATTCATAGGATGAAGACAGATTCAGCACAAAACTAGCATTAGCAGTTTCTGTTTTATGCAGAATTTTGAGCGGGTTAGACTTTCCAAAAAATTTAACAGGCATGTTGCGCAGGTTCAAAACATCGACGCTGCCAAGCAGTTCCACCAATTTGAGAAAGTTTTTCTCAAACCAAATCTCACCATGTTCATTCAAAAATGGAACGCTAAAAACACCCCCACAGGGCATATGAACATCTTGGCCCAACCATTCGAGAATTTGGCAACCCCACTTACCCCGCATTTGCATAGGAAGCACAAAAACTATTTGCCCAGCACTATCTCTGCCAACAACAATGAGTGGACGTATTGCATAAGAAATTGCGCATTGATCAACCCATGCTTTGCACCATTCATAATTTTGAAAAGGCAAGGCAAAGCCTGAATTCTGCAGCTCGATCCAATCACTTTCAATTTCGCTTATTTCAAAGCAAACCAAAACCGCAATATCATCTAAAATGGGTGTAACTGCCGACAAAATCTTGTTAACCTCTTGGAACTATGTCTTGCTGACAGAAAAAGCTTAGCGAAGTACAAATGCCCTCAGTTGCTCTGATAAAAGCCTGTTTGAATGTCGCGCATTTCAGCGGCCTTACCCGATTTTTGCGCAAGCCATTACAAGGTCGCGGCAGCATTCTGTGCTTTCATCACGTTGTTCCTCCTGATCAAAAACATGGTGAATTTTCACCTAATGCCAAGCTTGAAATATCGTCCGAATTCTTGCGTCAGATCATAGAACGTGTTCGCACACTCGGCTACGAAACAATTTCACTATCACAAGCAATTGAAAATGTAAAAAATCCAGCCAGTGCCAGCAAACCCTTTGTGGTGTTCACCCTTGATGATGGCTACCGCGATAATCTTATCCACGCCCAACCCGTATTTGTTGAACTCAATTGCCCTTACACGGTTTTTATCTCGCCAGGCATAGTGGAAGGCAGTGTAGAGTTATGGTGGCGCGGCTTAGAAAAAATAATAGCTGATAACATTTCTGTTTATGTTGAAATTGATGGCATCACCCATAGCTATAAAACCCAGACTGTTGCCGAGAAATATAAGGCGTGGAGTATACTTTCCAAGGCGCTGCAAAACACATCTGAATACGAGCAACGTAAAATCATCCGCGAAATTGCCAAGCGCTACACCATTGACCTAAAAGCTATGTGCCTTGATACCGCGATGAATTGGGCAGAGATCCGCCAATTGGCGAAAGATCCGCTTTGTACAATTGGGGCCCACACTATGGGCCACTATGCCATTGCGAAATTAGAGGTTGAGGATGCTTCTAAAGAGCTTGTGCATTCGCGAAATACAATTTCAGAAAAACTGAACTGCCCTATTGTACATTTTGCATTTCCATATGGCGATGATTGCTCAGCAGGACCACGCGACTTTGATCTCGCAACAAGAGCCGGGTTCTCATGTTCAGTGACCACACGCACTGGTGTTGTTTTTGCGGAACATAAAAACCATCAACAAGCTTTGC
>JAYUPT010000069.1:0-12350 GCA_043759965.1 Aestuariivirga sp.
GCCCATGACCTCGACCGCGTGCGCGATCGTTTCGTGCGCCTCGATGAAAGCCGCAGCAAACCCGGCAATGGTTTGGGATTAAGTCTGGTGGCCAGCGTGATGACCTTGCATGGCGGCAAGCTGGTGTTGGAAGATAATGCCCCAGGCCTGAGGGCTGTTTTGATTTTTCCATTGGTCACTTAAAGTTGTCATCCCGACGAAAGTCGGGACCCAGAAGTCTCGCTATACAGCCAAATAATTTATCATCATACTGCTGTACTGGGTCCCGACTTTCGTCGGGATGACAAACGTAACGAAGGCAGCGGGCGTGGATTATAATTTGGAGAAAACGACTTTATCTTTGATCAATGCAGGGTCTCCCTATCTCACCCAATTGCTTCACCATCACGAAGCCTTCACTGCTCGTGTGTTTGCCGAAGACCCACATCAACTCCTCCAAGAAATCTGTGATGAGCTCGCGCGCGCAGAAAACCTCGCAACCCATCTCCGCCACAAAAAAGCTGAAGCCGCATTGCTCATCGCGATTGCTGATCTATCTGGCCATTGGTCAGTCATTGAAGTCACCGCCGCTCTCACTAAATTTGCCGATGCTTGTTTAAACGCAGCTGTAAATTTTTTACTTTTGCAAGCGCAAAGCAAAAACAAACTCACGCTTAAAAATCAAAACAACCCTTCGCTAAATTGCGGTTATGTGGTTCTCGCCATGGGCAAGCACGGGGCCGGGGAATTGAACTATTCCAGCGATATTGACCTGATCGTGCTTTACGATCCTGAAATCGCTCCGCTCGCTGAAGGCGCGGAACCTTCGACATTTTTTGTGAAGCTCACCCGCGATCTGGTTGCTCTGCTGCAAGATGTTGATGAACACGGCTATGTCTTCCGTGTGGACTTGCGATTGCGCCCAGACCCACGCGCCACGCAAGTTGCCATCTCCATGGAAGCCGCGGCCATCTATTATGAAAACCAAGGCCAGAATTGGGAGCGCGCGGCCATGATAAAAGCCCGTGCTGCCGCAGGCGATTTGGCTTTAGGCAAAGAATTTCTAAACCGCTTGAAACCTTATATCTGGCGCAAATATCTTGATTATGCAGCGATCGCCGATGTGCAATCACTGAAGCGCCAAATCCATGCCGTTAAAGGCCATGGTGAAATTGCCGTGCGTGGCCATAATTTAAAACTCGGGCGCGGCGGCATTCGCGAAATTGAATTCTTCGTTCAAACCCAGCAGCTCATAGCCGGGGGCCGAAATCCAAACTTACGCGGCCTTCGCACGCTTGAAATGTTAGACGCTTTGGCCACCGCAAATTGGATTGCACCTGAAACGGCAGGTGATCTCAAATCTGCTTATGAACTCTTGCGATCGCTCGAACACCGCGCACAGATGGTTGATGATCAACAAACTCACTTGGTGCCTGAAAAACCTGAAGCCTTTGAACGTTACGCAAAATTCTGTGGGTTTGAAAATGGTGATGCGCTTTCTATGAAGCTCGAAGCCACATTGCAAACCGTGCAGCGCCATTATGCCAAACTGTTTGAAGACGCAGGTGAATTGTCTGGCGATCTTGGAAGTTTGGTTTTCACGGGCGGCGAAGATGATCCAGCAACTCTCGAAACTTTGCAGACCATGGGCTATGCCCAAGCTTCAGAAGTTTCAGCCACAGTTCGTGGTTGGCATTTTGGCCGCTATGCCGCAACCCGCACCGCAAGAGCGCGTGAACTTCTTACCGAGATGATGCCGGTTCTTCTCAAAACTCTGGCGCAAAGTGGCGATGCTGACCAAGCCTTTTTAGCTTTCGATAGTTTCCTGAAAGGCTTGCCTGCGGGCATTCAGCTTTTCTCGATGGTCAAGGCCAACCCCAGTTTACTCAGCCTAATCGCACAAATTTTGGGGGCCGCACCGCGCTTGGCCCAGCAGCTCAGCCAGCAGCCGCGCACGCTTGAAGCCGTGGTGGCACCTGATTTTTTTTCAAGCACTGTCACAGCAGAAAGTCTCCAACGTGAGTTAGATCAAACTATTCCGCCAGGCACGCCGCGCGAAGAAGCCATGGACCGAGCCCGTGTAATTGCCCGCGAACAAATGTTCAAAGTGGGTGTGCGCATTTTATCAGAAACGCTAACGGCAGAGGAAGCGGGCCGTAGTTACTCACTGATCGCCGATGCGATACTCGGCAAATTGCTCGGCATTATCGAAGCCGAATTAGCTTCACTCCATGGCCCAATTGAAAATGGGGCATGTGCCATCATCGCCATGGGCAAACTCGGCAGTTCAGAAATGACCGCAGGTTCAGATTTAGATTTAATCTTGGTCTATGATCACCCTAAAACCAGCGAGCTTTCCATGGGCGCAAAGCCATTAAGCGCCAATCAATACTATGCGAAAATAACCCAGCGCCTTGCCACGGCATTAAGCGCCCCAACCGCAGAAGGCACACTTTATGAGGTTGATCTCAGGCTTCGCCCATCTGGAAGCAAAGGTCCAGTGGCGGTTAGCCTTGCAAGCTTCATTGATTATCACAAAAATGAATCATGGACCTGGGAAAAACTAGCCCTCACCAGAGCCCGCGTGGTGGCAGGTTCTCCAAACTTGGCTAAACGACTTAATGCTGAAATCCACAAAACGCTAAAGTCTTCCCGCACTGTGGAACAAACCCAAAGTGACGTGAGAGATATGCGCGCCCTGATGCAGCGCGAACATAAAACGACAAACCTCTGGGACATCAAACAGGTTCAAGGCGGATTGATTGAAGTTGAATTTATGGCGCAGTATTTGCAGCTCATTCACGCCCAAAAACATCCGGAAATTTTGTGCCCCAATACCCATGAATGCTTAACCGCAGCCGCAGCCGCAAACTTGCTCTCGCTACGAGATGCCAACCAGTTGCTGCACGCCATCAGATTATATCAACGCCTAACGCAGCTTTTGCGCCTCTGCCTTTCTGGTCTATTCGATCCCAAAACCGCCACGCGCAGCATGATCGAAACTGTGTGCCGTGCAGCCCTCATGCCAGATATTGCGTCAACTGAAGCTCATCTCGCAGAAACCCAAAGTCAGGTATCAGCTCTCTTCAGCAGCATGTTTCAGACCGAGCGGTGATGATTATTTCGGGTCTGCAATAACAATGCTGTCGTCATAAGTAATATGCTGTTTGGTTTTGCTCTTCTGCCCCATGGCCTCACCGTCAATCAACATCCATATTGGTTTGCCTTGGCCGTCAACATAGAGATCAACAATTGATTTGGTGGCAATGCCCATGAAATCGCTACTCGCATCATATTTATAATGCTGAAAAGTGCCGCCCTCAAAATCAGAATTTCCAAGGCATTCAGGTGCTGCCACCGCCTTGGCCCCCATATTCATGCCTTGCCGGATCATGTCAGAAACTTGATCTTTCATCGCGTTTGGCATTTTTTGGAGAACACCACCTTGTGACATCCAAACCCCATTTGGTGTCATCAGCATTTCTATGGCGTCAATTTTAATGTGCAAGCTATGGGGCAATATTACTTCACCTTTCATGATAGAAACAGCACCATTTGCTTCAGTGGTTATTTCAACACGGTATGGACCGCTATTTTCCGTTGCTCTCAGTATTGATTGAATATCGCTTTTGCAGTCAGCATAAGCGGCTGTTGCAAATAAAGCTGTGGCGGTAAAAGTGGCGAGACATAGGCGCTGAAACATGATTTTCCTCTTTGAGACTGGGTTTCTTCAATATATGCCTTTTTACGGTTTCAATCTGAACAGAAACTGAACAGCTAACTTTAACAATTTAAGAATGCGACGGAAAATCTCCCTTCAGCCGTCAATAGGTTATATTGGCGAAGTTAAATGGGTTGTTACTTGAATTGAATATGGCGGCGCGATCATTAGATTTTCTGATTTGCAGTGATGCGGAATTGACCACGGCTGTTTGTTCGCAAGATCAAAAGGCTTTCTCTGCGCTCATTTCGCGCCACTACCAAGCGGTTTACCGCGTGGCGTGGCGGGCTTGCCGCAATGACGCTGACTCAGAGGATGTAACCCAAGAAGCGTTTTTGAAACTCTGGAACAACCCATCGCAGTTGCGCGATGGCAATGCCGTTAAAGGCTGGTTGATGCGTGTGGCCTCCAATTTGGTTATGGATAAGTTTAGGCAAAAGCCAATGCAGGAACTTGAAGAAGCTGCCCATGTTGCTGATCATTCCACTCCGGCTGATGCTATGTTGGACCGTGCGCATGTCGCTTCGCGCATTGATGAAGTGATTGCAAATTTACCAGAGCGCCAAAGACTTGCCCTCACCATGGTGCATTTCGAGCACCTTACGAATAGTGCTGCCGCCGCCGCCATGGAGATCAGTGTTGATGCACTTGAATCTCTTCTGGCCAGAGCCCGCCGCAGTTTAAAAACAATATTAGCCGACGATGGAAAACTGCTGCTGGCAGCCATCACGAGAGACGGAGACTAAAATGCACAATAATGATTTAGATAAATTGTTGAGCGCCGCAAGCGCGCCCAAACCCAGTGCTGGTTTTGAGCAGCGTCTGCTTGCCAAAATTGCACCCACCAATAATGTGATTACATTTCCCAAACGCAAAACCGCGTCGCTATGGTTTATAGGCCTTCCGCTGGCTGCATCATTGGTGCTTGGCGTTTGGCTTGGCGCCAGCAACAATTCCTTAAACCCCGCTAACATTATAGTTTCGCAAACAACTGACGACACCACCAGCAGCGGCTTTGATGACGTTGTTGCGCTCATTGAGGACAATTTATCATGACCGACACACTCCGCAGTAGAATCGGCAACGCCATTCCCACTTTAAAATCAAAATGGTGGACAGCGCTCTTGGTGCTGTCTCTCATGGCAAATCTATTGATCGCCGGCGCCATTGGCGGTCGGTTTGCGCGGGGCCACGAATTTGGGCAATCCAAAGGGTCAAATTTTGTCCAACTCATCCCGCGCAAATTTTTGGATGAGCTTGATGGCCCCCGCCGCCGTGAACTTATGCGGATGCTTCGCGATAACCGTGGTGGCTTTAAGCAAATGCGCGCCTCGGCAAATGCTGCGGCGTTAGAGTTGGCATCGGCTTTAGAAAATCCGAACTACAGCAGTGCCGAAGTGCAAACCGTGATTGAAAAATTTTCCACCGGCCGTGAAAGCCTCGCAGCCAAAGGCAGCGCTGTGGTGATTGAGATTATTGCTAAGCTATCGCCAGAAGAACGCAAAAACCTAGCCGCCGCCATTCGTGATCGCAGTGTGCATGAAGTGAAGCATTAGAGCAGTATGTATTAGATGAAATCATTACAATCCTAAACCGTCATTCCCGCGCAGGCGGGAATCCAACTTGAGACACACGAACCAAGCCAAAGTTGGATTCCCGCCTGCGCGGGGAATGACGGCTTGAAAAAATGCGCTCGCAATCGGTGAAGCTCTAACCACGCACCGCCGGAATAGTCACCGTCACAGTGGTGCCCACACCTTCTTTGCTGGTAATAGTCAAATTGCCGCCATGCAAATCCACCAGCGATTTTGAAATCGCCAAACCAAGGCCCGAACCACCTTTGCTTTTTGTGAATTGATTTTCAACTTGCTCAAATGGCCGACCTAGTTTTTCGATATCCCGCTGCGGAATGCCAATGCCAGTGTCGATAATCTGTACACTGATGTTTTCATCGCCTCCGCGAGATTTAATCGTAACTGTTCCGCCTTCCGGCGTAAATTTCACGGCATTTGAAATCAAGTTGATAAACACTTGTTTCAAAGCACGGCGGTCGGCCACAAATTCATTGGTATTGCCCTTATCCTGCCGAAGTTCAATGCCGCCCTCCGCAGCGCGCGGCCCAACAAGGCGCAACACTTCTTCTAACATTGAACCAAGCTCAACCGTGGAAAATTCAAGATCAACACGGCCCGCTTCAATTTTAGACATATCTAAGATATCATTGATCACATCCAGCAAGAACTGCCCGCTCTTGCGAATATCCAAAGCATATTCAGAGTATTTGGGGGAACCCAATTTCCCAAACATTTCTTGGCTCATCATTTCACTAAAGCCAATCACAGCGTTAAGTGGCGTACGAAGTTCATGACTCATATTGGCAAGGAACTCAGATTTAGAACGATTGGCAGCTTCGGCCCTCGTCTTTTCACTGGCATATTTATCGGCCAGTTCAGCAAGGCGCTGTGATTGCTCTTCAGCCAATTGCCGCTCTTTCTGCAAGTCTCGAACCGTCATCATCAAGTCGTGCTTGGAATGCAACAGGTGTTCTTCCTGTTGCTTTAATGCAGTGATGTCGGTTCCCACTGAAACAAAGCCACCATCCTTGGTGCGTCGCTCGTTAATTTGCAACCAGCGCCCATCAGCAATTTGCACTTCCATCGAGCGCGAACCCGATCCATCATCGCCTTGGCCGGGCAAAATCTGCCGCACCACCGGCTCTTTAGATGCAGCCGTTACAACTGAATAAGACGTGCCAGGCTGGCACACTGATGCGGGCAGTGAATGGAATTGTTGATATTTGGAATTGCATAAAACCAATTTGCTTTCCGTGTCCCACAACACAAAAGCTTCCGAGATATTTTCGACTGCATCTTTCAAGCGCACTTCTGCATCTCGGTTTAATTTATCAAGCTGCTTTTGCCGCGTGATATCAAAAACAATGCCAACCAAATGCGGTTCACTTTCATCATGGCCCGGTGCCAAAGCGGCACGCGCACGCAGCCAAACCCAATGCCCCTTTTCATGGCGCATACGAAATTCTTGATCAAAAATCTTGCGATTTCCCATCAACAATTCTTCAATCAAATAATCAAGCTTGGCGTCATCTTTGTGAATTCGTGCTGCCACTTCGCCATAGCTCAAAAATTCTCCGCGCTGCGGCAGTCCAAGAATTTCAAACATCGAATGTGACCAGAAAATATGCCCCTCCGAAAGGTCCCAATCCCACAAGCCGCACTCACCACCATCTAATGCTTTGTCAAGCCGCACCGTTGCAACGGAAAGCATGGCATCAGCATCAGAAGCTTTAGCTGCTTGCCAATGAAACGCGCCAGACAGCATCATCAAAACTAAAAACGTCACCACAAATAAAATAGCAAGCTGCATCACGCCATTGCGCCATGCGGCAAGCACATCAGCGTGTCTTTGATAAACGACAAGACTGCCAGGAACCGCACCCAGATCACGCGTCACCACAACTGCTTCATCACCAGAGGCTAAATTGGAATATGAAATCGTATCCGCATTCACTTCTGCATCCATTGCAAAATTAGGCCCCATCACAGTGGTGATGGATTGAGCCAGCAATTGCTTTTGTTCTGGTTGAATTGCAGCGATGTTGCCTTGCGCATCAATAAGAATAAAAACGCGGTCTTCTGTAGCAGCATCACGCCCCAAAGCATCGCTCAACATCGCCGGCGAAACACCGCTTGAAGTTTTCCCTTCGGCAAGTGCTGTCAGCGTTTTAATCTTAATGTTCTGTGCCGTGCGATCTGCCTGTAAAAGCGTTAGCCTGCTCTCATCAGCTAAGTTTTGGGCACGGCTTAAAAACAATTGTGAAATGAGTGCCGCAGCCAGCGTGAATAAAAACAATGACGTAAGCACTGTAATGAGAATGCGCATGGCACGCTCGGATATATTGAATCCAGCATGGCCCGGCCACGGCATTGGAAGATGCAATGTGCGTTCTCTAAAGAACAATTCTTTAATATGTGATTTAGCCACTCAGTGTTCGATTCAAAAAATGATGATCAGTCGGAGTTTACAAAACCGCAACGCTTCAACAAACGAATCAGGCCCGATTTCCGAGAATCAGGAATAACGCGGCTGAATCTGATTTGGCAATTGAATAGAGTGCTAAGGCTTCACTGTTCTTGATATGATCTCAAACACATCGCTGGAAAGCTGTGGTGTTGCTAAAATGCGCTGCATTTCGAACTGGGCATGGGCGCGGCGCGGCGCATCATAGAGCTTCCAACTGCGAAACCCGGTGGCCATGCGCGCCGCAACTTGCGGGTTGATGGCGTTCAACTTCACAATCACATCAGCCAACACCCGGTAACCAGATCCATCAGCAGCATGAAGGCCAGACGGATTTCCACCCGTGAACCCACCCAGCAAAGCATAGACTCGGTTAGGTGTTGAGATTTTGAAATCGGGATGCACCAACAGTTTCTCAATCCGCTGAGACGCATCAGCCCCCGGTATAGTGGCCTGCATGGCAAACCATTTGTCTAAGATAAGTGGATCGTCTTTATGTCGATCGTAAAATGCATTGAGCAATTCTTCCCGCTCTGGCCGCGCACATGAGAGAAGCGCCGCCAATGCCCCAGCTTCTGCTGTCATATTGGATATTTTAGCTAAGTCTTTGCGCACCAACTTAACGCCAAGTTCAAGATCCGCTGCTGCAATTAGGCCAAGTGCTGTATAGCGCAACGAACGCTGAGCGGTGCCAGCAGTGTCTTGTTTATAGGAACCAACTTGAGCCGTGCGCGCAAATGCTGCTTTCAGAGCTTTAACCAATTTCTTTGCAACCGAAATGCGAACCTGTTCTCGTGCTTTAAGCACAATGTCACTGTTAACATCTTTGCCAAGAGTGGCGGCAATCTCCGCCTCTGAAGGCAATACCAGCATCAACGCTTTAAATGTGTCATCCAATTTTGCATCAGCCAAAATCAAACCCAAGGCTTTTGCAAAGCCTGAAACACTTGGCGCAGTTTTGCCAATTGTGAATGCAGCAACTGTTTTCACGATCAAGTTTTTAGCTAAAACTTGTGCGGCTTCCCAGCGGTTAAAACTGTCGGAATCATGCCCCATCAAAAACAAAAGTTCGGCCGCTGTCGTGTTCGTTTTCATCACCACCGGAGCCGTAAAGCCACGATTGATCGACAGCACCGGCTTTGCCGCAACTCCGGTGAATGTGAATACCTGTTTTGTTTTTGTAAGTTCAATGATCGGCGCATTGAGGCGGCCCACACCTTCAAGCTGCAAGGGGATGTCTGCGCCGTCCGGCCCTACCAGTCCCAGCGCCAAAGGCATGTGCAATGGCACTTTCTTTTTCTGACCATCAAGGCGCGGTGTTAATTGGGCAACTGAAACGGCAAATACTTTTGCCGCTGCATTATAAGTTCCGCGCACAGTCAAATGCGGCGTGCCTGCTTGTTGATACCAAGTGAAAAACTGTTTGAGATCGCGCCCTGATGCATCCGCCATGCAGGTAACAAAATCTTCCACTGTGGCAGCTTCACCATCATGGCGCTCAAAATATAAATCCATAGCTTTGCGAAACGCATCTCCACCGATCAGCGTTTTCAACATGCGGCAAATTTCTGCACCCTTTTCATAAACTGTAGGCGTGTAGAAATTATTGATCTCAATATAGGACGATGGACGAGGGGAGTGCTGCAAAGGCCCTTGGTCTTCCGGGAATTGCCGGGCGCGCAACGTTTTAACATCTTGAATGCGCTTCACTGCGCGCGAACGCAGATCAGATGTAAATTCCTGATCACGAAAAACTGTAAGCCCCTCTTTCAAACACAATTGAAACCAATCTCGGCAGGTGATGCGGTTGCCAGTCCAGTTGTGGAAATACTCATGCGCGATAATGGCCTCAATCATAACATAATCCGTATCGGTTGCCGTTTCTGGAAGCGCCAAAATATATTTGTCGTTGAATATATTGAGACCCTTGTTTTCCATGGCCCCCATGTTGAAATCAGAAACAGCAACAATGTTGAATATGTCCAAATCATATTCGCGCCCAAAGGCAGTCTCGTCCCAGCGCATGGAAGCTTTCAAAGCCGCCATTGCCCAAGCACAGCGATCTTGTTTGCCCTTCTCCACATAAATGCCAAGCGAGATTTTGCGGCCATTCATAGTGGTGAATTGATCATGAACACCAGCCAAATCGCCAGCCACCAAAGCAAATAAATAGGTGGGCTTGGGGTGCGGGTCATCCCACATCGCAAAATGCCGTGTCCCCTCCACACCTGTTTCACCTGCATTGCCGTTCGATAACAAAATCGGCATAGCGCGCGGCGCATCCACCCGCACTTTAAAAGTTGTCATCACATCAGGGCGATCATAGAAATAAGTGATCCGCCGGAACCCTTGCGCCTCGCATTGCGTGCAATACATGCCGTTCGACATATAAAGGCCGGAAAGTTCAGTGTTTTTAATTGGCGCGCATTCGGAAACTATTGAAAGCACGAATGGCTTTTGTGGAACCTTTGCAATTGTCAAATTATGAGTGGTCACCACCGGCACAACAGCCACGCCATCAATCGTGGCTGAGATAAATTTAATTTTTTCGCCATCAAAAATCACCGGCGCCTTCTTGCCTTTGTGGGCCGCATTGGGCCACATGACAATGCGCGAAACCACACGCGTTGCGTCTGGATCAAGAATAAAGTCCAACTCAACACTATCAATTGTATAGGGAACTGGCTTGTAATCTTTGAGCAAAATCGGTTGTGGAGTGTCGGTGCGCATCTGGGTTCGTTCCTAAAATCAATAGTTGCAGGAGCTTTCATACCAAAATGGAAAATTATTTGGGAGAATTAAACTAACAATTTCTTATTTCTCAAATTTGTGAGAAGGAAGGCCATGAACAAAGAAATAATAGGCAATATTTTGTCTGCCGCCGAAAAACTAAGTGCATCCCCAGAGGCTTTTGTTGAGGCAATGGCGGCAGCAGCTTTTGGCGTTTCCATCGTCACCACTGATGGTAGTGCTGGGCGCTTTGGCCTCACGGTGAGTGCTGTGTCATCAGTTTCTGCTGAACCGCCTTTGCTTTTAGCGTGCATCAACCGCAAGAACTTAATCGAAAAAGCTATCATTGAAAACCAACGATTTGCCGTTAATTTTCTTTCGAGCAAGCATGCGGCTTTGGCGCAAAGTTTTGCGGGAAGGCCAATTCAAGGGGCCGCCTATGATTTCCCAGCCGCCAGTTGGAACGAAGTTCACGGCATGGCAATGCTGCAAGATGCAGCCGCTAATTTTATCTGCGATCTTGAATCATATTTAGATGCAGGCACGCACCGCATATTCATCGGCCGGGTCATTCATGCAGCGCATAACAGTGTTGAGCCCTTGGTCTATAGCAACCGCGCTTTTGGCAAATTCACCAAATTCTAATTTACAATAGTTACCTCGACAGGCGATCAACCAAGCGCACCATCATTTCATCACACAAAGCCATTTGCACTTCTGAAACATATTCATCAGGTTTGTGAGCTACGGCAATGTTCCCTGGCCCACACACCACGGCAGGAATGCCCAGTTCTTTTTGAAATAATCCACCTTCGGTGCCAAAGGTAATTTTACCTGTGGAGTTTCCACCCGTCAGTGCACGGACGAAATTGACAACCTCGCTATCAACTGGGGTATCGAGTGCTGGATAGCTTTGCAAATCGGCAAAGCTAAATCGCGCGTCGGGGTAAACATTGCGAAATTTAGCAGCGACATTTTCGGCAGAAACTTTGATGCGCGAAGCAATTACCAACCCATCATCTTGCGGCAAATAACGAATTTCAAAATCGAAGCTGGCATCATTGGGCACGATATTCATGGCAACACCACCAACAATTTTGCCTACATGCAATGTGGTGTAGGCCACTTCATAATCACCATCGCGTGCACCATGCAAAGCCAAATCATTTTGCATGTTGCGAATTTCAGCAATCAAATCGCACACCATATAAATTGCATTCACCCCAATTGGTGCGAGCGATGAGTGCGCCTCCAGTCCATGAGCCGTCACCCGGTAGCCAAGCTTGCCCTTATGGGCTGTCACCACTTGTAACATTGTAGGTTCACCCACGATGCAAAAGCGCGGTCGAATGGGCAGTGTTTTCAGCATATCCAACAAGCGCCGAACGCCAATGCAGCCAATTTCTTCGTCATATGAAAATGCAAAATGAATGGGCGTTTTCAATGTGCGGGTCACGGCACTCTCGGCCATGGCCAAGCAACATGCAATAAAGCCTTTCATGTCTGCACTGCCACGCCCATAAAGATTGCCGTGGCGCTTTTCCAACAAAAATGGATCGCTCGACCAGTTCTGGCCGATCACCGGCACAACATCAGTGTGTGCTGAGAGTGCAACACCAGCCACATCAGAAGGCCCAATGGTGGCCCAAAGATTAGCCTTGGTGCCTTCTGCATTGTGCACCAGCGTTGATGCAACACCAAGATTTTTGAGAACACCTTGCACATAACCAATAAGGTCTAAGTTGCTGTCGCGGCTTACTGTTGGAAAGGCAATAAGTTTTTCGAGATATGAAATTGATTTTGACATGAGCCCTTATTGTCAAATTTCCGCAATCAAGTACAGTGCCGATATGCAAATCGAATTGATGAAAGCCATGTTTGA
>JAYUPT010000070.1:0-4518 GCA_043759965.1 Aestuariivirga sp.
GCGGATAACGCCTGAAATTTTGGCGGAAGTAACGCAAGTGGCGGCGGATACTTCGCGTGCTGATGCGCAATCGCCTCCATACTATGCCATACGCCTTACAATTTCTGCTGCTGAACTGGCCAAGCTTGGAGATAATAAATTAAAGCCTGGCATGTCGGCTGAGGCGTTTATTCAAACTGAGTCACGCTCACCGTTTTCATATTTAATCCAACCTTTAATGGATCAATTTTCGCACGCGATGCGCGAAAGTTAATAGCGTGTTGTTAAGACTTTGTTAGGCATAAATGCCCGTTTTTGGAAACGGAGTTTTAACCCTAACACTTTATGACAAATAGTTATGAAAGTTCGTAGCGTAACATTTGCGTTTGTCAGTTCTGTGTTTCTTGCCGCGTTGGGCGCAACTTCCAGCTCTACATTCGCTACATCCTTATCGTCTAATCCGCTGGCAACGCAGGCTTATGCTGCGCTGGCCGGTGGAGATAATGATCGGGCCATTATACTTTATACGCAAGCCATAGAAACGCGAGAATTATCACCAGAGTTACTGGCTAACTCACTGCTGAACCGGGCCTTGGCTTATCAACAACTTAATAATCAAACCCAAGCCATTGATGATTACACTGCAGCTTTGGCTTTAGATGCAATGTCGGCTGAGCTGCGCGCTACGGCACTTTATAACCGTGGTATTTCACAGCAGAAACTTGTTGCCATGACATTGGCGATTGAAGATTTTACCAGCGCACTTTTGCTCAACCCTTCATTTTCTCATGCGTTCTATAGCCGTGGCAACGCACTGCGAGAGAGTGGTCAATTGTTATTTGCCCTTTCAGATTTTGCACGTGCTTTGAAATTTAATCATCCTGATCCGGCACGAGTTTATTTTAGCCAAGCGCAAGCTTATGAATTATTGCAGCGCCCGATTGATGCTCGCCGTTCACTTGAAGCAGCTCTCGCCGCCAATCCAAACTTTGTGTTAGCACGCGAAAAACTTGCCGCCCTTGATGCAATCTCACCAGATGGTGCTCAGACTGCTTATGCTGATGCAGATCAGATTTTAACCGGGTCAATCTCACTGGCTGGTGGAAACACCTTGGTGCACAAACCAGATTTGCCGCCGGGTGTTGAACCACCTGCGGAATTGCTTGCCTCATGGCAAACAAATCTTGGTGTGGCTAAGCTTGATGGCGTTAAGAAGCTTTACACAGATCGAGTTCCACAAAGCGATGAACAAGAATTTGCTGCAGCACCAGCTGCATTTGTGCCGGAAGCTGAACCTGAAAAAATAATAGAAGTGACCTCGGTACCAGAAATTCCGGTGGCAACGACGAAAAAGCCAATGCTTGATGTGGAACCTGAAGTTACTGAAACGGCCGCAATTGACCCGGCCCCGGTTGCTGAAGTAATAAGTGGCTGGAGTGTGCAAGTTGCTTCTGCCACATCAGAAGATGGGGCATGGTCCACCTGGAAAAATATGCAGAAAAAACATCAGATGCTTTCATTGTTAAAGCCAGTGGTGGTCAAAGCTGATCTTGGTGCCAAGGGCATATTCTACCGTGTGAAAATTACTGGATTTGAAAATCAGGCGGATGCTGCAGCACGGTGCTCAAAATTAAAGGGCTCAGGAGTTGCTTGCTTTATCGCTAAGGCTGGGTGATTGTTTCTGATCGAATTCGAATTGTAAATAATATCTACTGATATTGCTTAAAATGAGCCCGGGACACAAAACCCGGGCTTAATTGTTTCGACATAGTTTCACCCAAACTGGGATGTTACTATGAATATAAATTATTGTGATTTAATGGTGCCATGGCATGGCGCTGAAATTGAAAACGGCAATGCTTTTGCTTCGATTGAAAACGGCAACGCCGAAATTCTGCATGCCTCGCGAGGATTGGTTGAAGCTGCCTATGGGCAAATGCTGCTTTCGCTGTGTTCACAACTCACCGGTTATATTTATGCCCAAGACCATTTGTTCTTCGAACGCTTGGTGGTTGATGTGATGCTTTCGATGGGTTACGGCGGCAGACGCCGTGATTTGGCCCGCAACATTGGCCGCAGTGGCGATGGCGGTATTGATGGTATCATTGCTTTAGATGAGCTGGGCTTGGATGTGATTTATCTTCAAGCCAAACGCTTAAAGCCGGGGTCTGCTGTTCCTGTTTCTGCTGTTCGAGATTTCGTTGGAAGCTTGGATGCGCGGCACGCAACCAAAGGCATTTTTGTAACCACGGGTCAATTTACTCAAGCCGCACAAGATGTGGCCAATGCCGTTTCCAAGAAAATAATTTTAGTCAGTGGCCAGAAACTTTGTGAACTTATGGTGCGTTATAATATTGGAATTAAAGCGACCGAAACTTTGCAGTTTAAAGAAATTGATCTTGGTTATTTTACCAGTTTAACCGCCAAAGCAGGGGCGAGTAATAATTCGGCCTCAATCCATGCGCGCAAATAATTTGCGGTTCGTTCGGTTGCCGTTTCAGGGTTATCTATAAAAGCTATCATTTTGCACATGGTGCCGAAGCTTGCGCCAGTTTTACACGCATCATAAGCCATGGCTTCCTCTTCGCCAAGCAATCGGAAGCGAGAGGCAGCGCCCTGCCGCCAAACCAATATCTGCTGGTCAGCATCAAGCCTGTGTGGTTTGGGCGGTTGGGTTTGGCATTTTAACGCGGACCAAATGCTGGAGGTGTTTTGTTTAAAGGTGAGGCGTGCCGCGGAAGGGTGAATGCCCAGTTTTAAAGCGCTGAAGATTTCAGGGGCGAATACCTTCAACTCAGCGAAAGTTAAAGGTGATGCTTCCGGCGCATCGAAAGCAGAATTTAATGCCAATTCTAATGCTGCCAGCTCTTGAATTTCAGGGCGGTGCGCAAATGGTTTAAAGTGGAGCAGAAAATCGGCTAGGTGCTTGCTCAACCAGCGCGCATTGGGATGTTGTGCTGGGTGAGCGGAAAAATAAGTTTGTGCCATGGCAACAAATTGGGTTTCACCGAGATATTCGCGCAGCAGTTTATAGTCATTGGCTAGAAAATCAGTGAGGCGCAAATGGTGTGCGTCTTGATAAGTACCAAATTCTTTGGCCTCGGTGCCACGGGCAAGCTTGATGATACGCGAGGCAAATTTCTTGTCACCCTTCAAAATTGCAGATTTGAAATCTTGTTGAATGTCAGCGAGCGAGGGTTTCATACGATCGCAATTTGTTCTCAAAAGCGCAAGAAGGCCAATCACGAAGCCCCTTTGCGCATCAACTGGTTGTGAAATCCGTGTGATTATTTCAGCAAGAAAGTGACCTTCATGTTCACGCGCCATTCAGCCACTTTGCCGTTTTTTACAACGCACTTAATATCTTGCACCCAAGCGCTTTCGATATTGTCCAAGGTTGAATCGGCGCGGCGAATGCCAGATTCAACGGCATCTTCAATGCTCTTGGTTGAGCCTGCGGTGAGTTCGATAACTTTTGCAACGTTGGTCATGGTTAAATCCTTTCAATGTGTTGTATGTCTTATGCCATGACTCTCAATCTAATCAAACTCTGTGTTGGTGTTTCGGAAATGTCTGAAATGAAATCATGGGTGGCCATTGCAAAAGGCAGTGGCGAAGCGCTTGACCATGTAACGCGGATGTTTCCCCGGCGCAAAAGTGAAATTGTGCCTGGTGGTTCACTCTATTGGGTTATTCGGGGGTTGATTTTGTGCAGGCAGCCCATTGCTGATCTTGAGCCTGTTACGGGTGCTGATGGCATTGAGCGCTGTAGGATTGTGTTTAAACCGCAGATTATTCCGGTGCGGCCCACGCCGCGCCGTGCTTTTCAAGGCTGGCGCTATTTGACTGCTGAAGATTCTCCACCAGATATGCCGCGTGGGGCATCGGCACAAGATTTGAGCGAGAAGATGCGGATTGAACTTGCGTCATTAGGTTTGATTTAAAGCGGGTTATAAAGCCAGCCAAGTTTTGAAATCGTCCATTGCGCGCGAGGTATAAGCGCGCTTGCGGGCGGCACCTTTGTCTTTGAAACTTAACTTCACGCCGTCAATTTTCTTTGGCACCTCTGGAGGCGGCATCAAGCCGAAGTTGATGTTCATGGGTTGGAAGGTTTGTTTGCTGGTATTGTCGGTCATGGCAATGTGGCCGCCGGTGATGTGGTTAATCAAAGCACCGTGAGCTGTGGTGGCGGGCGGGGTTGTGAAGGGTTTGCCCAAACGTTCCGCAGCCGCAGCGCGGCCAGCCATAATGCCCATGGCGCCACTTTCAACATAGCCTTCCACGCCCGTAATTTGCCCAGCAAAGCGCAAGCGAGGTTCAACCTTTAGGCGAAGTTGATTGTCTAAGAGTTTGGGACTGTTGAGGAATGTGTTGCGATGCAGGCCGCCCAACCGTGCAAATTCAGCAGTCTCTAAGCCTGGAATGGTTTGGAAAACGCGCACTTGCTCGGCATACTTCAATTTTGTCTGGAAGCCCACGATATTATATAATGTTCCCAAGGCGTTGTCCTGCCTAAGTTGAACAACTGCATAAGCTTTA
>JAYUPT010000071.1:0-12233 GCA_043759965.1 Aestuariivirga sp.
CAAATTGTGCACAAGGCTGAAGACTATCCTTTCGCAGATTGGAAACGCATGATGGCCATTCATTTGGATGGGGCTTTTCTCACCACCAAAGCCGTGCTGCCGCATATGTATAAGCAAGGCTCAGGTTCCATCATTCTTATGGGCTCGGTGCATTCCAAAGAAGCCTCACCTCTGAAATCAGCTTATGTCACCGCCAAGCACGGTTTGCTGGGGTTGAACAAAGTTCTCGCCAAAGAAGGCGGCAAACATGGCGTGCGCTCAAACGTAATTTGCCCGGGCTTCGTGCGAACCCCCTTGGTAGAAAAACAAATCCCCGAACAAGCCGCCCGTCTTGGAATTTCTGAGGAAGATGTGGTCAAAAAAATAATGCTCGGCGGCACCGTCGATGGTGAGTTTACAACCTTGGAAGACGTGGCCGAAGTTGCACTTCTCTTCGCCAGCTTCCCCACCAATGCCCTTACAGGCCAATCATTGGTGGTGAGCCATGGCTGGTTTATGGAATAAGTTTTAGAGCGTCTCCAGCTCATCAATCAATCCAGAAATAACGCTCAGACCTTTCTGCCAGAACTGCGGATCGGTGGCATCCAAGCCAAACGGTTTCAACAATTCGGAATGATGTTTGGTGCCGCCCGCTTTCAACATATCGAAATACTTTTCTTGGAACCCAGCCTCGCTTTCGCGGTAGCGTGCATAGAGCGAATTCACCAAGCAATCACCGAACGCATAAGCATAAACATAAAATGGCGAATGGATGAAATGTGGAATGTAAGTCCAGAAAACCTCATAACCGGGGCCAAATTCAATCGCATCACCAAGACTCTCGTGTTGAATTTCCATCCAGAATTGATTGATCTGATCGGGCGTTAATTCTCCCTCGCGCCGTGCGGCATGAACCTTGCGTTCAAACGTGTAGAAAGCAACTTGGCGCACTACGGTGTTGATCATGTCCTCAGCTTTTGAGGCGAGCAGAATTTTGCGTTTGCCTTTATCTGTGGTCTCACGCAGCAAGGTTTGGAACGTGAGCATTTCACCAAACACGGATGCAGTCTCGGCCAGTGTTAAAGGTGTTGACGCCATTAAAGCGCCCTGCTCTGCCGCAAGCACCTGATGCACACCATGGCCAAGTTCATGCGCCAATGTCATCACATCACGCGTCTTGCCGAGATAATTAAGCAAAACATAAGGGTGAGCCGATGGCACAGTGGGGTGCGCAAAAGCACCTGGCGTTTTGCCCGGCCGCGTTGGCGCATCAATCCATTTTTTATCGAAGAAGTCTTTGGCAATTGCCGCCATCTCCGGCGAAAAAGCACCGTAAGCTTTCAGCACCAAGTCTCGCGCATCATTCCACTGCACTTCGCGTGTATCTTCAGCAGGCAGTGGCGCATTGCGGTCCCAATGCATCAATTTTTCTTTGCCCAGCCACTTCGCCTTCATTTTATAATAGCGATGAGAAAGTTTTGGATAAGCCTCGCGCACCGCGGAAACCAAAGCATCAACCACAGCAGGTTCAACGCGGTTGGAAAGATGCCGCGCTTCAGCAATATCTTTGAAGCCACGCCAGCGATCTGAAATTTCTTTATCTTTCGCCAGCGTGTTGGTGATCAGTGTGAACAGCTTCACATTCTCACCAAATGTTTTGGCCAGCGCCAAGGAGCCAGTCTTTCGCAGCGCTTCATCTGGGCTTTGCATCAAATTAAGCGTTGGCTCCAATGTCAACTCTTCGCCATTCACATGGAACCGAAGTCCGGCCATGGTTTCATCAAACAAGCGATTGAAAGC
This sequence comes from Aestuariivirga sp., assembly GCA_043759965.1. Taxonomy (GTDB): domain Bacteria; phylum Pseudomonadota; class Alphaproteobacteria; order Rhizobiales; family Aestuariivirgaceae; genus Aestuariivirga. Next base: position 1,780 of record JAYUPT010000071.1, read on the forward strand.
ACCAAACCCAGTTTGCGACTTTTCAAGGAACAACTTTTCAAGCTTATCTTCCAATTGATAAGGCCGCTCCATGCGCAAGTTGATTATCCATGGCCGATAATGGGCCAGCGCTGGCACCGCCATGGCTTTTTCCAAAGCCGCATCATCGATCAAATTCATTTCAAGTTCAAAGAACAATAGACCACTTGAAACATCCGTAATCTTTGAACTCACATCACCATAGAATTTTGATCGCTCTGAATCCGTTGTGTCGCCCACATAATAGAGTTGCGCATAAGACCCAATGCGCCCGATTAAATCTGAAAGTTTTTCATAATCACGCAAAGCCAAGGCTAAACCCGCACCATCTAACCCAGCCAATTTGCCCTTATGTTGAGCAGTAAATTTTTCAGCTACCGCAGCACTTGTCGCTAGATCGGCTTTAAACTCAGCGGAATCTGGCCCTGCATAAAGGTCGCTAAGGTTCCATTCTGGCAAGTTCTGTAGTTTTGGTAGTGCTGACATAAATAAATCCTCTGATTGCTGAAAACAGCATATGGCCCACGTTTATAAGGAAAACAACCAAAACGGCACACCCTATTAAATAACAAAAACACCAATATGTGCGAAAATGCGATAGGTCGTTAAGAAGGCTTTTACCACTCTCAGTCACAAATACCTTCAACAAGCGGCCAATCAGGCCCGAGAACTGATGAGTGAGTGAAGCCAGCGAATGACGTCCCGCGTTTTAATCGTAGAAGACGAACCAGCCCAACGCCGCATCTTGGAAGAGATGGTCAAACGTTTTGGCTTTGAAATTCACTCGGCCGAAAATGGCTTTAAAGCATTGGAAATTTTGAGCACCCCAACAGGCGCCACCATTGAGCTTGCAATTCTCGATTTGATGATGCCCGGCATGGGCGGTTTGGAATTTCTCGAAAAACTACAAGCCATCCGTGGTGATCTAAAAGTCATCGTGCAAACCTCGCAAGGTTCCATCGAAACCGTCATCAAAGCCATGCGCGCTGGTGCTGATGATTTCGTTGTAAAGCCTGTCTCACCAGAGCGTTTGCGTATATCGATACAAAACCTTCTCAAAGTGAGTGCGCTCACCGAAGAGGTAAAACGACTCAACAAAAAAGTATCCGGCGCTTTAACTTTCGGCGATCTTGTTGCCTCGTCCCCCGCCATGGCCAATGTTACAAGGCTTGGCCGCCGTGGTGCCCAATCAAACATTCCGATTTTAATTGAAGGTGAATCCGGCGTTGGCAAAGAAATGATTGCCCGCGCAATTCAAGGCGAAAGCGAACGCGCAGGCCGCCCCTTTGTGGCGGTGAACTGCGGTGCCATTCCTGAAAACTTAGTCGAGTCAATTTTGTTCGGCCACGAAAAAGGCTCCTTCACCGGGGCCACCAACAAGCATCTTGGTAAATTTCAAGAGGCCGATGGCGGCACATTATTTTTAGACGAAGTGGCCGACTTGCCGTTGGATATGCAAGTGAAACTGCTCCGCGCCATTCAAGAAGGCGAGATTGATCCCGTCGGTTCGCGCAAATCCGTGAAGGTCAACATCCGCCTGCTCTCGGCCACCAATAAAAACATGATCGAAATGGTCAAGGCCGGAAAATTCCGCGAAGACCTTTATTATCGCCTCAATGTTTACCCGATCATGGTGCCACCCTTGCGAGATCGCAAAGAAGATATTCCAGCCTTGGTCAATCACTTCATCACCAAGCTTTCCGCCGAAGAAGGCCGCAAAGTTCACGGCATAACTGCTCACGCTTTGCAAATGTTGCAAGCCTATGCGTGGCCCGGCAATGTGCGCCAAATTGAAAACACCATTTTCCGCGCCATTGTTTTATGCGAAACTAATACACTTGATATTCAAGACTTCCCGCAGATTGCGGCCTTGGTCGATGGCTATGAAGTCAAAATTCCACCTGCGCCCATTCCCGCCCCGCACACATTGCGCCGGCCCGACGGCAACAACCAAGTACAAATACGAACCACAGCCGGCCAAGTGAGTGATGGCAATGGCATTGGCGTTTCCATCGTCACGGATGGCGGCCATATTCGAACGCTGGAAGAGGTCGAAGCTGATATGATCAAGCTTGCCATGCACCGTTACCGTGGCCAAATGTCTGAAGTTGCCCGCAAACTGGGCATCGGGCGCTCTACCTTGTACCGCAAAATGAAGGATTTGGGCTTAGAAGAGGCCGTTGGGTGACACTTCTATAATAATTTCTCAATCCTCTGCTCGCCACCATTGTATTGACACACACGTGAGTCTATTTTGCGCGCCGACTGTAGAGGAAGTATTTGATGCTACGTTTTGTTCCAAAATTGATCTGTAGTTTAGCTGCAATGGCGCTGTTTGCAGGTGTTGCAGACGCTGAGACAGTAAAAGTCTACAAAAAACGTCGTGGTTTTTTTGATTCCCTTTTTGGCAGCAGCAACTATCAACAGCGCCCCATTGTTTCGGCCGATGGCAAAATCATCCGCTTGAAAAAATACGACGTTGCTTCAACCAGCCGTCCGGCATTTGATGTGTTTGGCAACCGCATCGCCTACAAAGACAAGAATAAATATAGTTCCAACAATGCCTTGGATGTTATTTTTGGCTACAATCAACAAGATTTCTCAAACGGTGACGGCGAATATGCCGAACCAGAGCCACTTCCAGGGCTTGGCATGGGCACCATCACATACCAACCACCCTTAGTGATTGCCCTTTTTGATTCCGCATTTGCAAAACTCCAAACCGAGTCAATCGATACAGAAGCAATCAGGCTCACACTAGCGGATAAAGCAACAAGCATCCGCGCAGTTGAAGCCGAGCGCAAAGCCATTTTATCGCTTTACAGCTCAAATGGTTTTAAACCACTTTGGTTCAAAGATGGCCACATCACAGAACGCGCCACCCAAGCTTTAAAAATCTTGGGCAACGCTGGCGAAGAAGGTCTCATTGCCCTAAATTATTTACCCCCCGTGCTACAAGACTTTGAAGACGCTGACAAAGCACTCGATGGCGATATTCTAAAGATGGCCCAATTTGACGTGGGCCTTTCAGCACGCATTGTAAAATACGCCCGTCAACTTTCTGGTGGTCAGTTTGATCCAGCAAGGCTGTCACTTTATTATGACATCAAAACCAATCCGGTTGATGCTGATATGGCCCTGAAAGTTATGGCCTATTCGCCATTTCTAGAAAGCTATCTTGCAAGCCTTGCCCCAACCCACCCGCAATATGCGCAGTTCAAAAAAGCCCTCAATGAAGTGGCAGCTCCTGTTCAAACAGCAGCTTTAATCGCTGAAGGGGCCCGCGTTAAACTTGGCAAGTCTGACCCACGCATTCCAAGCATCAGAGCAAGATTGCAGCTTTTGGGCTTACTCACTGATAAAGATGCCACAAGCGATAACGAAGAACTTCTCGATCAAGCATTGTCGGAAACGCTGAAAAAATTCCAGCAGGCCAATAAAGTGAAAGCAACTGGCAGCCTAGATGCAGCCACCGTGCAAGCTTTTAATACTGACCACAGCGAAAATAATCGCCAACGCATTAAATACAGCATGGAGCGCCTGCGCTGGCTGCCTAAGGATTTGGGCGTGCGCCACGTTTTCGTCAATCAAGCCGCCTATGAAGTTAATGTTATGGATTCCGGTAAATCCATTTGGCAAAGCCGCGTTATTGTTGGTCGCCCGATGACCCAAACCGTATCTTTCTATGATACAATCGAAACTGTGGTGTTCAACCCCACTTGGGGCGTTCCTGCATCAATCATTGTCAACGAGTATGGTCCGAAAAGCCGCAAAGACCCAAGCTATCTTGATCGGCAAGGCTTCAAACTGGTCGATTCAAAAGGCAGGCCCATTTCATCGCGCAATGTTGATTGGTGGGGCATGGGCAATGCACCAACCTTTGGCGTGCAACAACCAGCAGGCGATGGCAATGCTTTGGGTGAAGTTAAATTCTTATTTCCCAATACCCACTCAATTTACATGCACGACACACCAAGCAAGGAGTTATTCAAAGAATCGCTCCGTGCTTTCAGCCATGGTTGCGTGCGTGTGCAAAACCCGCGCGAATTTGCGCAGGCGCTGCTAGGTTGGGATGCCGCCAAAGTTGCAGAAAATATAGAATCGGGCGACAGCCATTCCGTAAGCCTCACGCAAAAAACCCCAGTTTACCTCACTTATTTCACCGCTTGGCCAAATGCTGAGGGTAAAATTGTCTATTATGATGATTTTTATGGGCGAGACACGGCTATGGCCAAGGCATTTGCCTATAGCCCAACAGGTAAGCCTAAGCTTTCAAACGATAAAATCGTCGAAAACAGCGAAATTATCGGCGGTTTGAATCAAAATTGAGCTTTTTAAGCTCCCATTAAGCACCTTCAGGCACAGTGCATTAACGATGTGGCTGCCTCACAGTGGCCGCAATCTTGTTAGATGTCCCGTTCAGGTATAGAGTGACTTGTTCTACTCACGCCAGACGGAAAACTAGGTGAGGAGTCGGGTTTCCGCCCGGTGTGTGTGTAGAGTATGGGGATGAGTTTATTGGACGCTGAACAACGTCAGAAACTGACTGCTCGTTTTAAGAAAGCCATGGTTGCAACAACCATTGTGGCGAGCTTGGTGGTTGGTGATTTAGCCCTTTTGGGCGGCACCTCAATTGCGGGTGGCGAAAACCGCTCAATTCAACTTTATCAAATGCACACAGGTGAAAGCCTCACTGTAACTTACATGAAAAACGGGCGTTATGTTCCGTCTGCCATGAAACAAATCAATTATCTGCTGCGCGATTGGCGCCGCAAAGAAACCATCACCATTGATCCTAGAACCATTGATCTGGTCTGGGAGCTGCACGAAGATTTGGGCTCGCATCGCCCTGTCCATATTGTGAGTGGGTACCGCTCACCCAAAACCAATGCCTTCTTGAAGCGAATTGGCCGCAACGTGGCCAAGAAAAGTCAGCACATGGGCGGCAAGGCTATCGATTTCTATTTCCCTGACGTACCAACCCAAAAAATCCGCAACAGTGCCTTGGTGCGCAAAGTTGGCGGCGTTGGCTACTACCGTTCGTCAGGTGGCCCAACCGGATTCTTGCATGTTGACACCGGCAATGTGCGCCATTGGGGACCAGCCATCAGCAAATCGCAAATGGCGCAGATTTTCCGTGAAGGCTCCAAAACCGTTGGCCGCCGCATGCGCCTCAACAATGGCAACAGCAATTCCGTAGCCCCAGAAGAAACTGGCGGTGGCGGCAGTTTGGTTGCATCACTTTTTGGCAAGAAAAAACCAGCAACAAGTGCAATCGAGCCAGAACAAGTGGCCCTAACTGATGACCAAAGCGCCGACGATCAAAGTGCGGATGTTGCAGCAGCTTATATTGGCAACGAAGATGACATGGCAGATCTAAGTGCGGATGCAGCTGTGGCCCCAACTGCAGCAGCCCCGTTTAAGCTTGCAAAATCTAAGGTGGCTTCAGTTATCCCACCAGAACCATCAGTTACCAAAGACCAAGCAGCCAAGCTTAATGAAGCAGCAGCCGATGCTGCAATTCCTGATGAACCACAGCTGGCTGACGCTGACGAACCTTTGGTTCGCCAAGGCTATCCTGTGCCAAAGCCAAGGTTGAAGCCCGTTGATATTATGTTGATGGCGGCTGCCAACATTAAAAGCATTCGAATTTCCGCCGCCAGTGGTGGTCCGCCAGATCTTTCCGGTAACAACACACCATCACCTGTGGCTGATGGTTTAGCGACTGTGATGGAAGCTGCTTCGATGGTTGAAGAGCCAAGTTTGGCTGAACCCAAAGCCAACCAAAACGGCAAAGGCAACTTTGCTGCGGAATTGCGCAATGGCACAACTGATGATGCTCCGGTGATCAAGCCTTTGCTGGCTTCAGCTGGTGGCAGCGACATAAATTGGTGGCCACAGCTGTTCTTGAATGGCGAAGCCGCCATCCGCCGCGATGGTGCCCCAGCTCTCATCGGCACCAGCGATGAATCATCATTGCCGAAAGCCGCAGTTTTAGGCGAAGAGGGTGTGTCATCTGGCACGCAAACCTCTGCCGAAGGCAAGGGGGATCTCTTGGTCGTCAACCGCGAAGGCAAAGGCAACCTCGATGCCCCAGCCTTTGGTGTGATCAACGACACGCAAAAAGTGGGTCAACTGGTTACAGAGTAATCACTCCGTATCGACCACCCTTTAAGCCGCCTCTTCTGCCACACTTGGTGCCATGCCAAGCGCTGCCAGATAAACATCTATCAAGGCTTCTTCTTCTTGGCGCTCGGTTGGTTCTTTCTTGCGTAGTGAAATTACCTTACGCAAAATCTTAATGTCAAAGCCAGTGCCTTTGGCTTCGGCATAAACTTCCTTGATATCTGCGGCGATGGTTTTCTTCTCTTCTTCCAACCGCTCAATGCGCTCCACAATGGCTTTAAGCTGGCCATGGGCAAAATGCGTTGTTGTCTTGTCAGCCACGTCTATTCTCCGAAATTAATGTTGGGGTGGTGTAATTTTTTGGGATGCGCCAGATTGGTGCTTGGCCTTCCACTCGTCATAAGGCATGCCATAAATGTGGGCGCGCGCATCGTCACGGGTAATTGCAACACCTTGCGCTTTGGCCGCATCTTCAAACCAATTCGATAAACAGTTGCGGCAAAAGCCAGCCAAATTCATCAAATCAAGGTTCTGCACATCGTCGCGGCCACGCAAATGTTGAACCAAGCGGCGAAAAGCTACGGCTTCAAGTTCAGTTTTGGTTTTCTCATCCATATCCATGGCCCTTACATAAGCGCTGAAATGAAAAGCGCCAATGCCGAACTTCACTCATCCACAGACCTAAACACTTGTCCCCAAGTCCATAATGCCCTAGTTTCCGTGAAATTTTCGAGGTTGACGGTACAATCTCTGGAACTAAACGTATAAGTGATTCGAATGGCGCGTGGAGGCATTGGCATGATTGGCAAATTCTGGGTTGGTGTGGGAGCAGCAATGTTTCTTGCCGCAGCCGGAACCCCAGCAAAAGCAGATCTCAAACTCTGCAACAACACCTCCAGCAAAGTGGGCGTGGCCATTGGCTATAAGGATAAAGAAGGCTGGGCCAGCGAGGGCTGGTGGACAGCAGGACCCCAAAAATGCCTAACCCTGCTCAAGGGCGCATTGATTGCCCGCTATTATTATGTCTATGCCGTTGATCAGGAAAGAGGCGGCTCTTGGGGTGGCAAGTCTCAGATTTGTATTAAAGACAAAATATTCACCATTCGTGGCATTGATAATTGCATTGACCGTGGATTTCAAAAACAAGGTTTCTTTGAAGTGGACACTGGCGAAGAAGCCGACTGGACTGTCTCACTTTCTGGCGACAAGACAACTCCCAGCCAATAATTAAAGCGAGATATTAAAGTGCGCAGAAAACGTAAGGTCAAAATCCTAGCAACGTTAGGTCCGGCTTCGGCCAGCCGTGAGATGATTGAAAAGTTATTTATCGCCGGTGTGGATGTGTTCCGCATTAACATGAGCCACACCAATCACGCGCTGCTCAAAGAACTTCACGGCCACATTCGCGCCGTTGAAAAAAAGCTCAATCGCCCCATCGGCATTTTGGCCGATTTGCAAGGCCCAAAAATTCGTATTGGCACCTTCGCTGAAAAGGAAGTGAAGTTAAACGCAGGCGACCAATTTGTGTTCGACACAAACCCAGAGCCAGGCGATGCAACCCGCGTTTTCCTGCCCCATCCTGAAATTTTTGCTGGCGCCAAAAAGGGCGACAACCTGCTGCTCAATGATGGCCGCTTGCGCGTGGAAATCACCGAAGCTGCACCAACGCGGTTAGATACAAAAGTCATTTATGGTGGTGCGCTCTCAAACCGCAAAGGCGTGAACCTGCCTGATACGCTGCTGCCAATCCCGGCCCTCACCGATAAAGACCGCGCCGATCTTGAAGCCGCAGCCTCGCTGGGTGTGGATTGGATTGCCCTTTCATTCGTGCAGCGCCCGGAAGATGTGGCCGAAGCGCAAAAGCTGGTGAAGGGCCGTGCAGGTGTTATGGCTAAAATTGAAAAACCATCAGCCCTTCCGGTGCTGGATGAAATTCTAAAAATCTCTGATGGCATTATGGTGGCGCGTGGCGATTTGGGTGTTGAACTTCCACTTGAAACTGTGCCTTCTATACAAAAGCACATTACACGTTCTGCCCGCCGTTTCGGCAAGCCCGTTGTGGTGGCAACGCAAATGCTGGAATCAATGATCACTGAACCCGTGCCAACGAGAGCAGAAGTTTCAGATGTGGCAACCGCCGTTTATGAAGGTGCCGACGCTGTGATGCTTTCTGCCGAAAGCGCTTCCGGTGCTTGGCCCGAAAAAGCCGTGCAAACCATGGATAGGGTGGCCCAATCAGCTGAGGGTGACACCTATTACAGTGGCATTGTGCATGCCCAACGCAACGACATTGAATCAACCGCAGCAGATGCCATTGCCTCTGCCACAAGGTCCATTGGCGAAACGCTTAATGTACCAGCTATCGTGTGTTACACTGGGTCAGGCTCCACCGGTTCTCGCGTGGCCCGCCAACGCCCCAGTATGCCCATTTTGGCACTCACTCCGGTTATAGAAACCGCCCGCCGTTTAACCCTCACATGGGGTGCGCATCCGGTATTGGTTGAAGATGCTAAAAGCTTAGATGATATGATGAGCCAAGCCGGTGAAATCGCTTACCGTGAAGAATTCGCCAAACCCGGCGAACGCATCATCATCACCGCAGGTGTGCCCATCGGAGCACCAGGCACGACCAACATGTTGAGAATTGCGACCATTGGACCGGGCGGTAAAGGGTTTTAGAAAGCCGTCATATCCGCTTACATCCTTCTCCAAGTTTTGGGGAAGGAGGCACCTCAGTCAAAAACTCTACCTACAACCCCGCGGCCTTCCTTAGCGCCTCATTCACGCGGCTTTGCCAGCCTTTGCCAGTTGATTTAAATTTCTCAATAACATCGCCATCCAAACGCAATGAAATTTGCTTGCGTGGATTTGCAATTGCAGGTCGGCCACGGCCACGGCGAATAGACTCCATCAAGTCTGGAAACGCCGCCGCAAAGGGTTTGGCTTTCGCTAACTCTGCATCCGTAGCTTCAGTCGCGTCATCATCAGCAGCAATCTGCGCTTGAATGGCAGCTTCTTCGGCATCAGTGAGCTTGTGGATTTTGCGCATAATGTTGCTCATAGGCTTTCCTCTCCTTCCGGCTGGCCGGACGCATTGCAACAATCCGTCGAGGTGGCAAAGGGTTTTAGCGCCGCTGTCTGATGAGTGCGTCAGAGTTATCAAGTAGATTACGCACCGCAAGGCGCGCGGCTTGCGGTTTACGCAATCTGATATTTCGCTCAATTTTCTCATGCAAATCTTGGGCGTGATGTAAGTCTTTTGCTCGGCGGGTGATGAGCACAAACAAATTGTTGAGGGCCTGATCGATGATCACCCCCAGTGGCAACAAGAGCTCGTTATTGGAAGCGCGCAGTATCGCCAAGTGAAAGCGCACATCAGCAGATGTACGTTCTGAAAGTGATGGGGCCGATGCCATATCACGGCAAGCTTCGCTAATCGCTTGCATCTGCTCTTTGGTGTGGGTTGCAGCAGCAAGGGCTGCAGCTTCAGGCTCAACAATGTAGCGAAACTGCTGCAAGGATAACAAAAATTTCTCTCTGTTTGGCGCAGTTGCATACCAAGTCAGAATATCGTGATCGAGCAGACTCCAACTTTCCTTTGGCTCCACGCGACTGCCAATTTTTGGCCGTGAAACCAACAAGTTTTTGGCCATCAGAATTTTAATGGCTTCGCGCACAGCCGACCGACTTACTTTAAAATCAGCCGCCCACTTTGCTTCATTCGGCAAAATTGTGCCGGGCAAAAATTCGCCACGCACAATCCGCTTGCCAATGGCTTCGGCAACTGACGAATGAACACTGCCGCTGCCACGTTTAAGCGGAGGCGTGATTGCAGCCGTCTTTTTTAATCCTACCATAAAATTGCCGCCCCCTTCTCATGTCTCCCACACTCATTGCCAGAAATAACTGATTCCGCAAGATTATCAGTTGATGCGGTTTAGCTCAATCACGTTGCCGCAAGTTTCGAATACGGTCAAACAACACAGCCAGAAGTATCGCCCCACCAATAAACACGCCTTGCCAAAATGCATTTATACCCAACAGGCCAAGACTGTTTCTAATAACTTCAATCAAGGCAGCACCAATAATTGCCCCAATCGCCGTGCCCACACCGCCCGCAAGATTTGCACCACCAATCACAGCAGCGGCAATCACTTGCAATTCCATACCCGAACCAATGTTGGTGGTGACCGCCCCAAGCCAACCCGTTTGAATAATGCCAGCAATGCCAGCCGAAAGGGCTGACACCATATAGACAGCAACTTTTATGGGCCGCACCGGAACACCTGTTAATATAGCTGCATGTTCAT
>JAYUPT010000072.1:0-4477 GCA_043759965.1 Aestuariivirga sp.
ATATTTCGCCGGAACATCGGCCCGCAGCGCCCGCCCGCCAAAGGCAATCACGCGGCCCCGTGCATCACGAATAGGGAATATCACCCGGTCACGAAAGCGATCATAGGCTACAGGAATATCATCGCCAGAAACTACCAAACCAGCTTCAGCCATTTGCTCAACTGCGATATTCTTCTCAACCAAATGCGCGCGCAAAGCTGAGCGGTCATCAGGCGCATAGCCTAGCCCAAATTCTTTCTGAATTGCCGCACTCAATCCGCGATCAGAAAGATAGCCTCGCGCCTTGGCCCCGCGCGCTGTTTGCAGTTCCGCTTCAAAAAATTTCTGCGCAAATTCCATGATTTCATAAAGGCTTGCGCGTTGTTCCTCACGCTGCACATCAGCTTCAGAAACCACGGGCAAGGCAAGCCCTGCATCCTGCGCCAACTGCGCCACGGCCTCAGGAAATGGCACACCTTCTTTTTCCACCAGATAGGTGAAAATATCACCAGAGACTTTGCAACCAAAACAATAGTATCGACCTTTACGGTCGTCAGCATGAAAGCTCGGAGACTTCTCGCCATGAAACGGGCAGCACGCCCAATAATCGCCTTTGCCCGCATTTGTCTTGCGCCGATCCCAAGCCACCTTGCGCCCGATCACCGAAGAGATCGAAACCCGGTTGCGTATGTCATCAAGAAATGAAGGAGGGAAGCGCATGGAGGGGGTTTAATCGCTTTCGCGGAACAAAATCCACCCCTTTTGCGCCAACCTTGTATAAATTGGAGTCCGCAAAACATGTCAGTTCACAAATATCATCCCGCACTCGCGGCCCTCCATTGGTTGCTCGCCATAATGATCGGAATGCAACTGGGCTTTGGTTATTTTTTTGTTGGAGGCATTCCCAACACTGATCCGGTTAAACTTGAAGCTTTGGCAGGCCACATGGGATTTGGAACACTTATAATTATCTTGATGTTCATTCGCTTGATCACCCGTTATTTCACCAACCACCCAGAGCCTGCGGCCAGTCAGCTTGAAGGCATTGGCAAGTTGCGAACCCCCGTGCATCGCCTACTCTATCTCGTGATTTTTGTGACAGCCATTGCAGGCTGGTTGACAGGCTATCAAATTGCTCATCTTTATGAACAACCGGGCAATATCCTGCCCGCTGATTTCCCTTCCATGACCACCCGCGTGATCCATGTGTGGATGGCGCTTGTGCTGTTTCTGTTGATCGTATTGCATATCGCCGCAGCAATTAAAGAACACGCGACAGGTGATAAATCTGTGCTTGCTCGGATGGGATTTGGGAAGCGGAAGGTCTGAGCTTTTAACAAGGGACCTCATCCGCCCCTTCGGGGCACCTTCTCCAAAGGAGAAGGGCGAGATATTTTAGGGCGTTGCATAACTTCACCCTTCCCCTCTGGGGAAGGTGGCGCAAAGCGCCGGATGAGGTCACTAGCTTCAAGCTCAGTTCTTCAACACATCCATCTGAATTGGCCCATCAGCGCGGCCTAAAATAAACTGATCCACATAGGGGTTGCCACTGCGGTCGATCATGCGGGCGTCTCCCTGCCAGATGATCTCACCCTTATAAATCATCGCAATATCATCAGCGATTTTGCGCGCTGAGGCCATGTCATGCGTGATGGAAATGGTGGTGGCACCCAAGCGCTTCACGCAATCGACAATGAGATTGTTGATCACATCCGCCATGATCGGGTCTAGGCCCGTGGTGGGCTCATCGAAGAAAATAATTTCAGGGTCAGCGGCAATGGCCCTAGCCAACCCCACACGCTTTTGCATTCCACCAGAAAGTTCAGCGGGGTAAAGCTTGCCCACATCGGCGCTCAAACCAACCAAGGCCAATTTCTCCATAGCAATTTCTTTCGCCTGTGCGCGGGGCGTTCGGCGGCCATGGGTTAAACCGAAGGCCACATTTTCCCACACGCTAATGGAATCAAATAGAGCCCCGCCTTGGAACAACATGCCAAAGCGCGCGAGAAACTTGTCCCGTGCTTCGCCCTTCAAGCCTGTAACTTCTTCACCGGCAATTTTAATCGAACCAGAATCTGGCTTTACAATCCCCAAAATGGATTTGAGCATGACTGATTTGCCTGAGCCAGAACCGCCAATCACCACCAGCGATTTGCCTTTTTCAACGGACAATGAAAGCCCATTCAACACCTGCTTGGGTCCAAAATTTTTGCACAGATTTTCCAGCTGAATGTGCATCAATTTTTTCCAAACAGCAAAGATGTGAGCGCGAAGTTTGCCGCTAAAATCATGATGGCCGATGAGACCACTGCACTGGTCGTGGCGCGGCCCACCCCTTGCGCCCCACCTTTAGAATTGAAGCCATGATAGCAACCCATGAGCGCGATGATAAATCCAAACACCGCAGCTTTGATGAGGCCCGATGAAATATCATCAAAATGCAATTGATCGGCCGTTGTTTTAATATAGCTAAAACCATTGAACCCCAGCGAGCGCGTGCCCACCACATAGCCCCCCATAATGCCTATGGTATCGCCAATGGCGACAAGCAGAGGCAATGACACCACGGCAGCCAGTAAACGTGGCCCAACCAGATATTTGAACGGGTTGGTTGAAAGTGTCACCAGCGCATCAGTCTGCTCGGTCACTTTCATGGTGCCAAGCTCGGCAGCAATGGAAGCCCCCACCCGGCCCGCCACCATCAGGCCCGCCAACACTGGACCCAATTCACGCGTAATGCCAATCGCTACAATGCTGGGCACAAGCTGCCCTGCTGTGGCGGGAGAGGAGCCTGTGTAAATTTGTAAGGCCAATGCACCACCGGTGAAAAATGCTGTCATCGCCACCACTGGCAGTGAGGTGTATCCCACACGAAAAAACTGCGCCGCCATTTGGCCGAAGTAATATCGTGGGGTGAGGCCCTGCACCAAAGCGTCTTTCAGGAACAATGCCACGCTGCCCACTTCAGCACAGAAGCTCAAAACCAATCGACCTATGGCAGCGAATATATTCAAGGTAGCCCCTTACGATTCGCCGCCAATGTAGCGGCGGTGATAGCGATTGCCCAGATGGGTGAGCAGAACCCATGAAATTGTTCCGGCCGATGCAGCTGCATCGTCTAATGCAATGTTATGGCCAAAAAATTCCGCCCAGTCGCCGCGCTGCACGTTTGCGTCCGTTACGTCAATGGCAGTCATATCCATTGAAACCCGACCAATGATGGGGCAGAGTTGGCCATTGATATAAACTTGCGCAACACCCTTGGCCATTGTTGAACTCATGTTGCGAGGAATACCATCGCGGTAGCCAGCGCCAACGAGCGCAATGCGCGAAGGTCTCGATGCCCGCCATGTTGAATTGTAGCCCACCGCCTCACCCACCGGCACGTCGCGCACTTGCAAAACGCGCACCTCAAGGGTTGCCACTGGCTTCATAGGGTTGGAAAGGCCTGGCAACGGATTGCCACCATATAAAGCAACACCAGGCCGCACGAGATCAAGCGTAAACCCTTCGCCCAAAAACACGCCGGAAGAATTAGCTAAGCTCGCCTTCACGCCGGGCAGCAAGGCACGGGTTTTTTCAAAACGGCGGCGCTGCTCTTCATTGAAGCTATTATCACGCTCTTCCGATGACGCAAGATGGCTCATCAGCAAGACGATATTCAACGGCAATTTCTCGGCCAACAAACTAGCTAACCCATCAGTTGAAAAACTCACGCGGTTAATGCCACTATCCACATGGATGGCACATGGCGCACCGCCAGCGTCACGCGCCCATTCCCGTGCCTCTTCCGGCGCGATCAGCGAGGGGATCAAGCCATGCTTCACAAAATAAGCCGCCTGCCCCGTATAGAGTCCATCGAGAACATAGATTTTTGCTTCCGGCAAAATGCCGCGCAGCTCCTCACCTTCAGTCGGGCGGGCCACAAAAAAATCGTGGGCACCCGCAGCCCAAAGTGCGCGCCCGCAGGGTCCAATGCCCAGCCCATAAGCATCAGCTTTAATGGCAGCACCACAAGCGGCTGGTGCCGCCTTGGCAGAAAGCGTTCTATAATTAGATTGCAGCGCCGCAAGATCAACGGTGACAATTGCGCTGGCGAGATGGGAAAGAACGTCGGTCATAGCTCTTCGATAAATGATTTTGCAAAGAGTTCAAGCTCCACTAACTTTTCCTTCTCCCCTTGAGGGAGAAGGTGGATCGCGCATTTATTGCGTGAGACGGATGAGGGGTCGGTTACAGCGAGTCAAATTTCTAGCAGCCCCCTCATCCGGCGTTTCACGCCACCTTCTCCCTCGAGGGGAGAAGGGAAGATATTGCAAGTCCTACTCAAACCGCTCAGGCATATAGCCATCCTGCGCTAAATTCGAAAACCGCGTCAGCTTGCCTTCAAATTGGAGATAAACAGTGCCCGTAGGTCCATGGCGCTGTTTGCCAATGATCACTTCGGCTTTGCCATGGGCACGGTCCATTTTTTCTTGCCAGCCTTGAAATTCAGGCG
>JAYUPT010000073.1:0-4463 GCA_043759965.1 Aestuariivirga sp.
GTTGAATTTGCGCTGAATGAATTGGATGCTGGCCGCCTCCGCGTGGCCTCCAAGGAAACTGGCGAATGGGTGACGCACCAATGGTTGAAGAAAGCCGTGCTGCTCTCCTTCCGTTTGAATGATATGGAAGTGATTGGTGGCGGCCCCGGCAAATCGAAATGGTGGGATAAGGTGCCGTCTAAATTTGAAGGCTGGACCGCCAAGAAATTCCGCGATGCTGGCTTTCGTGCCGTGCCCAATTGCATCGTGCGCCACTCGGCCCACATTGCGCCCGGTGCCATTTTAATGCCGTCCTTCGTAAACCTCGGCGCTTATGTTGATAAGGGCACCATGGTTGATACCTGGGTCACAGTCGGCTCCTGCGCGCAGATCGGCAAGAACGTGCATCTCTCCGGCGGCGTTGGCATTGGCGGCGTGTTAGAACCCATGCAAGCGGGCCCCACCATCATTGAAGACAATTGCTTCATTGGTGCGCGCTCTGAAGTTGTTGAAGGTGTGATCGTGGGCGAAGGCTCAGTGATCTCCATGGGCGTGTTCATCGGCCAATCAACAAAGATCATCGATCGTGCCACCGGCGAAGTGTTCATGGGCCGCGTGCCGCCATACTCTGTGGTGGTCTCGGGCTCGCTGCCACAAAAACCCTTTGCCAATGGCTCACCCAGCCCATCGCTCTATTGCGCTGTGATTGTGAAACGCGTCGATGAAAAGACCCGCAGCAAAACCAGCATCAATGAGTTGCTGAGGGACTGATTCTGAACCATAATTCCTCTGTGGGGCATACATCGGAGGAAATTATGGACTGGAAATATCTTTTAACGAGCTTTAGTGGTCGTATTAGCCGCCAACCATTCTGGTTGAGCATTTTGGCGATGGTCGTTCTGCAATGGGTGCTGATGCTCGTGCTCGGCATGATTTTGGGCACATCAATGATGGGCGGAATGGACCCCAATATGCCACCCGATGAAGCCGCTGCTCTGGCCATGAAAAGCATGACGCCGATGATCATCATTTCACTGTTGTTCCTTTATCCTGCCTTGGCCATCTACACCAAGCGCTGGCATGACCGTGACAAGTCTGGTTGGTGGAGCTTAATACTATTTTTGCCAATCATTGGTGCCTTGTGGTTCCTGATTGAGTGTGGCTTCTTGCGCGGTTCTGATGGACCAAACCGTTTTGGCGATGATCCATTCGGACCCTAAGTATTAGATTTATTTAATTCCCCTTCTCCCCTCGAGGGAGAAGGTGGCGCGAACGCGCCGGATGAGGGGCTGCTGGCAACGGAACTCGCTGCACCACCCCCTCATCCTACGCATTTTTGCAAAAAATGCTTACCTCGCGCTAAGTGGCGCGATCCACCTTCTCCCGCAAAGGGAGAAGGCTAAGGCTTCAAATTCGCCGTACGATGTTATAAGACTCGCTTTATGAAAAATTCGCCGCACGATCCCGTCACAATTCTGCAAGACCTCATCCGCTGCCCGTCAGTCACACCGCATGATCATGGCGCATTGAGTGTAGTTGAAAAACTTTTACAACCCGCAGGTTTCGCCACGCACCGCCTCGTGTTTAAAGATCAAGATACACCGGACATTGATAACCTCTTCGCGCGCATTGGCACATCGGGCCCGCATCTCTGCTTTGCTGGCCACACTGATGTTGTTCCAGTTGGGGACGAAGCAGGTTGGAGCAATCCACCTTTCGCAGCAGAAATCCACAATGGCCAAATCTATGGACGAGGGGCCACCGATATGAAAGGTTCCGTTGCTGCCTTTACGGCGGCAGCGCTTGATTATGTGCGTGAGAACCCAAAATTCGGCGGCTCCATATCTTTTCTCATCACAGGCGACGAAGAAGGCCCGGCCATAAACGGCACGGTTAAAGTTCTCGAGTGGATGAAGAAGTTTCAGCACTTGCCTGATCATTGTTTGGTGGGTGAACCAACTTGCGCCGACACATTAGGTGACACCATTAAAATTGGCCGCCGTGGCTCGCTCAGTTTCATCGTCACAGTGGAAGGCAAGCAAGGTCATGTGGCTTATCCGGATAAAGTTTCAAACCCGGTGGCAAAACTTGCGCGCTTTGTGGACCGTATTTCATCCACTGCAATCGACAATGGCAATGATCATTTCGATCCGTCATCCTTGCAAGTCACCACATTTGATGTGGGCAATGTGGCAACCAACGTGGTGCCCGCCAAAGCGACAGCCAAATTCAACATCCGCTTTTCCACCGAGCATGATTACGATTCACTCCGCGCTTGGGTGGATGCTCACGTCGAAATGGTAAAATCAGAATTGGGTGGCAAATGGCATGTGACCACCAATGAAGGGGCTGAAGCTTTCACCACCGAGCCGGGCGCTTTTGTGGGCCTTGTTCAAGATGCCGTGCAAGAAGAAACTGGCTTGTTGCCAAAGCTCTCCACCTCAGGCGGCACTTCGGATGCGCGCTTTGTTAAAGATTATTGCCCAGTGTTAGAATTCGGCCCCACCAACGCCACCATTCACCAAGTGAATGAACGCATTAGCGTGGAAGAACTGCAAGCCACCACACGCATCTACGCCCGCATTATTGATGTGTATTTTGCTACAACTTAGCGCGGAAACGATAATGTGCTTCGCTCAGCAGAACCGTGAAAAACCAAATCATCGGCATCTGAATAATCAGATTGATGATTTGCATGGGCGCCATGGTCTGCATTAAACGCGAAATCATTTCTGGCGTCATTTGGGGTTTTTCCTGTGCGGCCAGTTGCGCTTGAATGTCGGTCATCAGCGGAAATGTGAATGTTGACGCCAGAATAAAAATTGGAATAGCAACAACCACACTCCACAAAATCATCCGCAAAGGAATGCCCCAGCTTTCTCCCTTGGCCAGCGGCCAAATATCAGAAAAGAAACCCGGAATCTCGCCCATGGCCACGCCGGGCAAGCCCACCAAAAACCGATATATAAAAAGCAAAAGCGCTATTAGCAGCGCAATTCCGAGAGCAACAATCAACACGGCGCCAAAAGAATCAACAGCTGAATTACCAAGAATTGTTCCTCCAATTCCGCCAACCAAAGCAAGCGCAATCACCCCGCCGATATATACAATCGCTGAAAGCAAAAACATGCCGATGCCATAGACAATCGTCAGGAACGTCGAGCTAATTTCACCTTGAGTTATCGAAAATGAACTGCCCACGCCAGTTTTCCAAAACCGAACCACGCGCACAAACAACCACACCATGACCACAAGTGATAGCAAACCGATTGCATAGAATTTTGACATGCTTGCCATCAAAGGCGCCATTTGCTCAAAATCCATTTTGTCGCCAAGCTTGGCCTGCAGAGACATGAACTCAATCATCGTGCCCATGCCCTTCAATTGATACCAAGAGATCACAAAAATAATAGCCATAGGCATAATGCTAATGTTCAAAAGCCCACGCCAATGCTTCAACACAAAATCAAAAGCAGCACGGCTAATCCCTGGCAGAACTTTCGTCATCACATCTCTCCTAATATCCAACACTCACCAAATAGAGCCCCTCAGGTGGAGCAACAGGTCCACAGGCCGTGCGGTCACGGGCTTCTAACGCGCGCTTTACATCAAGTGGCTTCCAACGGCCATCGCCCACTTTTTTTAAACTGCCCGTCATCGAGCGCACCTGTTGATGCAAGAAAGACCGCGCTTCAACATGCACTTCAATCATATCATCATAACGCGACACATCAAATTTATCGATGGTCTTCATGGGGGATTTTGCTTGGCACTGCACATCACGAAACGTGGAAAAATCATGATGGCCGATTAGATATTGCGCCGCTTCATGCATGGCAGCAACATCAAGATGCACCGGCACATGCCACACATGGTTCATCTCAATAGTGGGCGGTGCGCGGCGATTGAGAATGCGGAACATATAATGCCGGTTGATGGCCGAAAACCGCGCATGAAAATCTTCACCCACTTCTTCAGCATGGGTAACTGAAACCAAATGCGGCCGCACATTGCCATTAATGGCATTGCAAAGTTCAAAACCTGTCCAAGCCCGTGGCAGATCTACATGTGCCACTTGCGCCAGAGCATGCACACCAGAATCCGTGCGGCCCGCGCAAAACAAGGTGATTGGCACGCCACCGTGCAACTTCTCCAGCGCTTTCGTGAGAACGCCTTGCACGGTGTTGCCCTTGCCATCCGCCTGCATCTGCCAGCCAAAAAACTTGGTGCCATCATATTCAATGGTGAGGCGGTAGCGCGGCATTAGCTAAGCACCGGATTTGGAAAACCACGAAGGAATGTGGCCGCATCCATAACGCCCTTGCCCTCGCGTTGCAGTTTGGAAAAATGAATGGGGCCATCCGCACATGCAAAACTTGGCGCATCAGAGCCAATGTGGGCGGCAAGAATTTTTACCCGCGCACCACTCATCATGCACCATGCGCCGGGAAATGGTGAAAGGCCATGGATGTGATTGCGTACCT
>JAYUPT010000074.1:0-4422 GCA_043759965.1 Aestuariivirga sp.
AGCGCCGGGCTATGATGTGTTGAAAGCCATCCGTGCATCAGCCTGCACCCGCTTCACCACAGTTCTTGGCCCCGGCTCTAATGACGCGCACCGCGAACATTTCCATTTTGATTCAGGTGTTCATGGAAAGACTGGAACCTATAGAATTTGTGAGTGAAGCCACTCTACAAGAGTTACAAACTGTGTTATAAACCACAACATGAACCAGCAATTTCAATCCGCCGAAATCTCGCGCACCACCCAAGCTGCGGAAGGTCTGCTGCGCCGTGCGTGGTCTGTCGCTGAAATTGAAGCCATGGTTCAAGCTGGTATTCTCGAAGAGGATGACAGGTTCGAATTGATCGGGGGAGACGTCGTTCCAATGTCGCCAAAGGGAAATAGGCACGAAATATATAAAGCTTCTTTGAATGAATTCTGGGTGCAAAATAAGACGCTGAATTACCGTATCATCCCCGAAACAACTTTCCGACTCGACCCCTACAGCTTTGTTGAACCAGACTTTGTTTTTTACGACTCTGCCGTAAAAGTTCCTCAACTTGCGCCAGAAAACACTTTTCTGGCCGTCGAAATTTCTGACACCACATTAGGATATGATTTAGGCCGAAAACCAAGAATTTATTCAAATGCCAATGTTCGAGCGCTCTGGGTGATCGATGTGAACACTCTGGACACCCATGTGTTTGGCAAGCCGGGGATAGATGGCTATCTGTCGATTAAGATTGTTGGGCCAAATGAGATTCTGGTCCCAGACTTTGCGCCAGAACTTGCGTTAAAGCTGAGCGAGTTGGTGTTAATTTAAGCCCCCCTTGACAAATTTCTCTACCCCCGTACAAATCCCACCTATGAACAACATTCTTATCGTCGTGGGATCGCGTGGCACCAAGCAGGGTTAACTCTGCGGGATATCGGTGACACGCGAAAATTAGGCTCCTCTCAGGGGCCTTTTTTATTGACCAAAATGACGTTAGAGAGATTTTCGAGAAGTGAGGACACAAATATGGTTGCTGATGAAATGATGACCGGTGCGGAAATGGTGTTGCGGGCCCTCGCCGATCATGGTGTGAAACATGTGTTCGGTTATCCCGGTGGTGCCGTGCTGCCGATCTATGACGAGTTTTTTCAGCAGGATAAAGTGAAGCATATTCTGGTGCGCCATGAGCAGGGGGCCACCCACATGGCTGAAGGCTATGCGCGCTCTACTGGCAAATGCGGTGTGGCGCTGGCCACATCTGGCCCCGGTGCTACCAATTGCGTGACTGGTCTAACCGACGCCATGCTCGATTCCATCCCCATGGTTTTAATCACCGGTCAAGTGCCAACCCATTTGATTGGCAGTGACGCGTTTCAGGAATGTGACACTGTTGGCATCACACGCCCCTGCACCAAGCAAAACTGGCTGGTGAAAGATGTGAATGATCTGGCGCGTATTCTCCATGAAGCGTTTTATGTTGCCATGACAGGCCGCCCCGGCCCCGTGGTTGTTGATATTCCCAAAGATGTGCAATTTGCCACTGGCAAATATGTGGGGCCTGAAGGCATTATCGTAAAATCCTATCAGCCGAGAACAACGCCTGATGACAAGGCGATTGCTGCTGCCATCGCTTTGATTGCGGGTGCCAAGAAGCCACTGTTCTATACGGGTGGTGGCGTGATCAACTCTGGTGACAGGGCGAGCAAATTGCTGCGCGAATTTGTGGCGCTCACGCAAATTCCAATTACGTCAACTTTGATGGGCCTTGGCGCTTACCCTGCATCTGGCCCTGAATGGCTCGGCATGTTGGGTATGCACGGCACTTATGAAGCTAATATGGCCATGCATGATTGCGATGTGATGATCAATGTGGGCGCTCGCTTTGATGATCGTATCACGGGGCGCTTGGATGCGTTTGCTCCAAATTCCAAGAAAATCCATATCGATATTGATCCTTCGTCGATCAACAAAGTTGTGCGCGTGGCTGTGCCAGTGATTGCTGACGTTGCTGCGGCGCTGGAAGCCATGATTGCCTTGTGGAAGCAAAATAAGAACAAGTTAGACCAAGCTGCTCTAGACACTTGGAAAAAGCAAATTGCGGGGTGGCAGGCGGTTGATTGCTTAAAATATCGCCGCAACAAAGATGTGATCATGCCGCAATATGCTGTTGAGCGGCTCTATGAGCTGACCAAGGATATGGACACTTACATCACCACCGAAGTGGGCCAGCATCAAATGTGGGCGGCGCAATTCTATCGCTTTGAAGAGCCAAACCGCTGGATGACATCTGGCGGCCTTGGCACAATGGGTTATGGCTTGCCAGCCGCTGTGGGCGTACAGGCGGCGCATCCGAAATCATTGGTGATCGATATTGCCGGTGATGCTTCCGTGCAAATGACCATGCAGGAATTTTCGACTGCCATTCAATATAAACTGCCGATTAAGATTTTCATTTTGAACAACCAATATATGGGCATGGTGCGGCAATGGCAGCAGTTGCTGCATGGCAACCGCATGAGTGAATCTTACTCCGAAGCCTTGCCAGATTTTGTGAAGCTTGCAGAAGCCTATGGCGGGGTTGGTTTCCGTTGCGATAAGCCGGAGGATTTAGACGGCATGATCAAGCAAATGATCGCGTCGCCCCATCCCGTTTTGTTTGATTGCCGCGTGGCTAATTTAGCAAATTGTTTCCCGATGATTCCGTCCGGCAAGGCGCATAATGAAATGTTGCTCGGCGAAAACGTAACCGATGAACAAGTTGGCACCGCTATTGATGCCAAAGGCAAACAGCTGGTTTAGGGCGCGGCGCGCAAAAGTTGCAGACTTTTGCGAAGCAGCCACGCCACTTAAAAAGGAACAGAGACATGAACACAACCGCTCCCCAATCAGCCTATTTCATCGACACTGTGAAGCAGGAGGTCAACACCCACACACTAGCTGTGGTTGCTGAAAACCAGCCCGGTGTGCTGGCTCGCATCATCGGCCTGTTCGCAGGTCGGGGTTACAACATCGACTCCCTAACGGTTTCGGAAACCGAACATGAAAAACATGTCTCGCGTTTTACCATCGTAACTTCTGGCACTGAAAAAGTTGTGGCCCAAATCAAAGCCCAACTTGACCGCATGGTGTTGGTGCATTCAGTGGCTGATCTCACTTTGCAGGGCAATTTCATGGCGCGAGAGCTCGCCATGGTAAAAGTGGTTGGAGCAGGCGACAAACGCGTGGAAGCCCTGCGCTTGGCCGATGCCTTCCGCGCCCGCGTTATTGATGCTTCAACCGATAGCTTTGTGTTCGAGCTCACAGGCAAGCCCGACAAGATTGATCAATTCATTTCGCTCATGGTGCCGCTGGGTTTGATAGAGGTCGCCCGCACAGGTGTTGCCGCCATTAGCCGTGGACCAGAGGGCATGAAGGGGTGATATCTCTTTTGCGCTACGTCGCCTTTCGAGCAAACAACACGAGCATCAGTGCAGCACCAATGATGGTTACAAGAGCTCCCACGATCAGCGCAGGGTTTTCGGCACCGTTGGTATCCACCATGATCTTGCCGATCACTAAAATCAGTGCACCGATTTCGTAAATCAAAAACTGTGGATTGGCAAAACGTGATTTGCTGAGATTAGGATAAGCCCAATGTATCAGGCCAAACAAAACTGAAACAACAAAGCCAAGCAAATTCATGTGTGCATGTGAATTTGTATAGTTCGTCTGGTTTGTGGCACCCAGCCATGTTCCAAAAATCATGCCCGCCACCAGCCAAACGAGCCCCAACAAAATATAGTTTCGTGTAAGATTACCCAAGATATCCTCCCATTGCTGATGGCCCCCACTGGGCGAGGCTACACTCAATCCTTGCACTTGCCAATGTATCACTTGTATTGCGCAAAACTGGCACATGGTGTGCCAGTGAATTCATGGCATAGTGCAGCCCATGTCTTGCAAACTCTCAGTGAATGTCAACGCCATCGCATACTTGCGAAACCGCCGCCATGTGCCGTGGCCAGATTTGGCCGAGCTTGGCCGCGTGGCTTTGCGGGCCGGGGCAGTGGGCCTCACCGTGCATCCGCGCCCAGATGAGCGCCACATTCGATTTGCTGATGTTTCTGTGCTGCGAGATCTGTTGCGCGAGGAATTTAAGGCCTGCGAATATAATATTGAGGGCTACCCTGATGAACACTTTCTGCAATTGGTTGAAGCCAATAAACCTGATCAAGTGACGTTAGTGCCAGATGTGCCTGGGCAAAGCACTTCTGATCATGGTTGGAACTTGTCTAAATCTGGCAACCTTTTGCCTCCCATCATTGAGCGCTTAAAGAAAGGCGGAATGCGCGTGGCGCTGTTTGTGGACCCTGATCCCACTTTACCAGCGCTTGCAAAAAAAATGGGTGCAGACCGCATTGAGATTTTTACTGGCCCCTATGGAGGCGCATTAGATGAGGCGACTATGCTGG
>JAYUPT010000075.1:0-11955 GCA_043759965.1 Aestuariivirga sp.
CGTCATCTTGGTGTAAAGTTCAAACAGCTTTTCCAGTCGTTCCGTGTCATTCTTGAAGCGCCGCCCGATATAAATACGTTCCAACACTTCGTCGTTGCGCTCATGGGCTTGCCGCAAATTCTCGGGCATGGTTTCGGGATCATAAAGATCAGCAATAGTCGCTGGCCAATGGGATTCCCGCGCCAACAAAATGTTTTCAGCGCATTGGGTGAGATCGGCTTTGTTCTTTTCAGTGAGCGTTGGAACTGGAAAGGTATTCCAGCCAAGCGTGTTGGAATAGCGGTAATCTGTTTTAAGACGGCCACATACAGAAGCAATCCAAAAAAGGTGAAGTCTAGATGAGAGCACTGAGATATTCCAGACTTCTGAATCGTACAGCGCAAAATTTGGCGCATTTACAGCGATATATTCTGCATAGCCAATTGGTAGCCAATACCTTCTTTCTGAGGAAACTGTCGGTACTATTATTGCCCGCTTTGCGCCTTCGCCTGTAATGTGTTCAAATCTGTGGGGCGTCAGAGAGAGCACATCCCTTGTATTAGCTTTAGTGCTCTTGCGTCGCTCATCAGCAACCAACTCGATACGTCTCTTAACTTCAGGTATTAGCCGCGCGTTCGATAATTCTTCTTCCACTATGAAAAGGCAGTACCTATCCTGTCCCCTTATAAACTCCTGCGCCCCAATCATTTTTTTCAAATAGCGTTTGGCATCTGGGTATTCCGAAACTAGTTGTCTCGATTCTTCCGGGGACAGTATTAAGTGGCCGCCATCTGTTAAATGGATACCACGCTCCATAGCCGATTGAATTGAAATCGGTTGAGACGCTCGATCCACGTATTGTGTTTTCCCCTCAACCAAGTAGGGATTGATACTCTTAACGGATTTTACGAGGTCACCATCAAACAGTAATTTGGGAGTACCTCTAATCGACCGCAAACCTGCGACAACACAAATGACAGCAGCATTGTTGGCGGCATTGTTGGCCCACTTAAATGAACATTGGGCGAAGAATATCTCCAGTTCTTTGCCTAAGACTCTTGGCCACAACAGCGTTACCTGCTGACCTTGGCAAATTGAATTTGTGGTAACAAACGCAAATGCTGAATCCACGAGTTTTACATAATCTGCCGCTTTCAACAGCCATCCAGCCACATAATCCAACGACTTCCAATTTTCTCCGTTGCCATCAAATAATGACTTCAAATCCTCTTTTTGTGCCTGCTCTTGCCCACGACTACCTTTGTAGGGAGGATTACCGCAGATGTAGGTTTCACCGCCTTCGTTTTCAAAACCAATCTCTGCTTGATCAAGAGGAGTGCTGAACAAATCATCGCCACGCAATTTTACAGCTTTGCCCGTAGGAGGGCAGACACTTAGCCAATCCACGCGTAGGGCATTGTCACAGGTGATCCAATTCATAGCGTCCAGTGGCAGAAATTCCAGCAGCGCATCTTTTTGGCCGCGATACAAAACATCGCATTGATACTCAGCAATAATTAAGGCCAGTCGTGCAATTTCAGCAGCAAAGCCCCTCAATTCAATGCCACGAAAATTTGTGAGCGGAATATCACTGCGCTGCGCTTGTTCACCGCGTCGTTCATTGATCTCAGCTTCAATCTTCCGCATTTCCTTATAAGCAATGACAAGAAAATTGCCTGATCCACATGCTGGATCAAAAACCCGAATGCGGGCCATGCGCTTTCTGAGATTGAGCAATGCACGGGCATTGTCACCCGCTGCTTCCAGTTGTTCACGCAAATCATCCAGAAACAGCGGGTTCAAAACTTTCAGGATGTTGGGCACGCTGGTGTAGTGCATGCCAAGTTCGCCGCGCTCTTCATCATCGGCAACAGCTTGGATCATCGAACCAAAAATATCAGGGTTTATCAGCTTCCAGTCCAAGCGACCGGCATGCAGAAAATATGATCGCGCAATACGGCTGAAGCGGGGCACATCCTTGGCAGTGGTGAACAAGCCGCCGTTCACATAAGGAAACACATTGGCCCATGGTTTGACTTCATCGCCGGTTCGGTTTTTCGGCGGAATATCCATGGCGCGAAAGATTTCAGCAATCACCTCATGGGTGTTGCCGGTGCGCGGGTCACTCATTTGTTCAACGGTTTTGGTGAACAATTGATCGCCATGGAAAATGTCAGTATCTTCCGCAAAGAAACAGAAAATCAGCCGCGCCATGAACTGGTTCAGGTCATGCCGCCGTGCTTCCGTTCCCCAATCAGGGTTTTCGCTCAACAGTTCGATGTAAAGCCGGTTCAGCCGCCCGGTGGCCTGAATATCAACCGGGTTGTTGTGTATTTGCTTGACGGTGGTAATGCCCGCCAAGGGCAGGAAGAATCCAAAGTGGTTTTCAATCTTCTGGTATTCGCAAGCCATTGACTCGCCGCTGGCAAGGTCTTCAGCTTCCAGCAATTCACCATCGGTTGCCAGAATGAACTTGGCTTTCTGCTTTTTGGTGGCTGCGCTGGCCTTCAAAGTTTCCAGCATCTTCGCCGTGTCACCACTGGCACAAACCGCAAGGTGGATGTTGCTGCGCTGCAAAACCGCTCCGGCCACGTCTGAACCATTGGAAGAGCCGCCCCGCAAACGGGCAATGGTGGTGTCCTTATTGCCGAAGGCTTCCAGAAAGGCGAACGGAAAGTTGGCCGCGTCAAACGGTTCACTTGCCAGCTTGGATACAGCTTCCGCAATCTCAAACGCATTCATGGTAGTGCAGACTGATTCAACGCAGTTCCCCTTATGCGGTAAGTAACGGCAACCAGTGGCATGTGGCAAGGGCGGAATGTCGGCCAGACCTATGCTGCCCTGCCTTGCGCCTTCATTTGCGCCAGCAAGCTTTCCATTGCCGCTATGGCGCTTTTGTCTTGGTCGTCATTGTTCGTCATGCCCAAATTGAGGATAATCTCAGCCTGTCTCTTTGAAGCAACTTGTCCATAGGAGGTGAATGTTGTGAGAACATCGTCATGGCCAAAATTCTGCGACCAAGCCTTATACTCTTCAGGCGTTTTGCAAATTTTTTGACCAAATTGCGCGAGTGTGTTCCGAATGGAATGGGGTTTGAAACTTGGCAATCCGGCATCGGCAAATGCCTCTTTGAAAGCTTTTCGTATCGCATCGGCGTTTTTCCAGTGTTGCCGCTTGAAGCCCAGCGGTCCTAGCTTTCCGTTGGCATCCAAGCCCACAAGCGTTGAAGGGAAGAGGGGATCACTGGCACGAAATTCCCACTCAGTTTGAAGATAGCCTATCCAGTCTGCCACAATGGCTTCCGCCTGCCCACCCACTGGGAAAAACCAAGTGCTGAAGGTCTTGCGGAATTTCGTGCGCACGTCGCGGGCGTCTTGAAACACCACCCTCTCTTTCAAGTCCACATGCAAAAGTGACATAGAGGCAATGGCATCATCCCTTGCGGCTGTCAGGAGGGTGAAAGCTATAATAGCACGGGCGCGTTTCTCGAACGGAGTTTCCGCCTTCATGCCGTCAATGACGCGGTGAACCTCTTCCAATTCAGGTGCCCGTTTTTCCCGTTTGGCCGTGGCAATGGCGGCATCATTAGCAGCCATGTTGAAATACTCAGCATCGGAGTGTTTGATCCTTGACCGATAGCTAGGTTGATCAGCCAGCCATTTGAAAAACGCCTTCAGGGCATCAAAACGTGATTTGATTGTGGCCTTTGCCAGCGGCTTGCCGGTACCGTCATTGATCGTTTCTGCTTGGCGCTTTTTGAAGCTGCGGGCCTGCTCAACGTGGAATGCCGCAAAATCCTTATAATTTGTGGAAACCTCAAACAGGGCAATGGCCGCCGACTTTTGATCAATAGAATGCTGTGAAAGTCGTTTGGCCTCTTGCAACCAAATGAAATATTGGCGTTTGATCCGCTCATTTTTTGGGTGGTGCTTGCGCATGGTTTTGGCTTCCTTCTATTTGTTATCATTCAGACAGGCTTGTTCGCCCTTACTTATGTTGTCGCCTGCTAGTCTGATTGTAATAAGAAGAATGCCCTTCAGAGCCTCCAGCGTGGCCAAGGAAACGCGTTTGTGCATGAGGGTGGTACAAATCCCGCACAGCGCGATTAACTGCCCATTCGTTGGCGTAATTGGTTTATATTCGGCTTCACCAAAGGCGGCATTGCGCGGTGCTTTGCACTTGAAGCAAAAGCACTCATCCGGCCTGCAAGTTTGTTTTTGCGCCTTGCGGCTCTTTAAGAAATCAACCAAATCGCCGCCAAGGATCAAGCAAGGCCTCCGATCATTCAGCGATGGTAGACCGCTCTTCAGCCAGCGGCGCACCGTGCCCTTGGCCACGCCTTGATTGCTGGCAACCTCTTCCGCCGTATAAGGGCGGTGGATTTTCACCACGCGCCAGCCTGTCCGCCGCGCCATTCATTTCGCCCCGCCTTCAATGAAGGCGCGAATATCTTCCACCCGCCAAGCTGATATTCGGGTGCTGAGTTTGACAGGCTTAGGATAACGCCCCGTTTTGATACCGGCCCACCATGTGGATTTGCTCACAGGAATAGGCCCATGTGGTGTGATTATGGAAGGAAGCCGGACAAAGCCGGTGGATGGTAGTTCAGTATTGTTTGGCACAGTGTCACCTCATGTGATTAGATATGAGGCAGTCGTACGACGGTTTATTCTGGTCTTGGCCGAAGTCGGTTTGGCCCTTACCGAATTCGGTTTTGATTATTCTGTTCGGTTTAGTTCATCGGCTAACGTGGCCTTTGCTTCATATAAGTATTTTCGCACCGTATCTTCATCAAGCGCTAACCCAGCAATCCGCAAGTCGTTTGCAATTTCGTTTATTTCTTTGCTTTTGGTGGCTTTGGGATCATATCTATAGCCAACAATGGCCATGCCCAGAATGAGCTTCAAAAGGCTTTCCCGTTCACGCTGGCCAATCGGTTTTTCAGTTTTGCTCACATTGCCTTTATTTTCGATTGAAGCTGGCTTCGCTTCCAGCACAGCAAGTCTTTCTCGAAGGTGCCTGTTTTCCGCACTCAGGGTGAAGATTGTTCCACTTCGTAGAAGAGTTAACTCTTTAAGTTTTTGCGGCATTTCTATGTGTTTCAATTCCACCCAATTGATTACATTTTTGGGGCTATTTGTGCGATTGAGACTTCCGGCCCGTCGAGCACGTTCGAGTAATTCCAAGGTCTGCTTCAGCTTAATCGCTATTTTTGACTGAGATCGGTCACCGACAATTCTATCTTCATTGACAAAGGGCGGATTTCTCTCATTTATGAGGGCGGCTACTTCACCAAGTGTCCAAAGTTCCGCACGGCTCCAGAAATCATAAGTGTCATCATTGGCCCGTGCTTCCAACTGATTGAACGCATGTTTGGCTTCATATTCGGCCTGCTCACGGGCTGTTAGCGCTTGCCCTGCCTTGGCCAAGTCCACATCTGGCAGAAGCATGAGATTATCATGAAAGCTCTTCGCCTTTTGAAACTCTTGAAATGTGAGTTCATCGGTTTCTATAGGTTCGGTCAAAAGGCCAAGCGCCGAAGATTGCCGTCGCAACTTTACACAAAACTTAGGATGGGCATCATTTAACAGACGCCACTGCAGATCAAGGCGGTCTTGGTCGGTCATTTTGTGAAGTTAGAACGATTATATCTAAACCTGCAAATAGACTTCGGTCCAAATAGAAGTTTTCCATATTTTTTAATTGCTGTTGATCATTTTTTCAATTTGGATGGCCCACCAATCCCCCATTTTTACTCGTTCGTCCCAATAGAGCGCTCGATGATAAGCGCGGCGCACTTCGCCTTTCACGGCATGGCCAAGTTCGGCTTCTATGGCGTCGGCATTCCATAAGCCACTTTCATTCAGTAATGTAGAGGCACTTGCCCGAAAACCATGTGAAGTTGCTTCCATGCTTGAATATCCCATACGACGCAACGCGGCATTCATTGTGTTTTCACTTAGTGGACGTTCAGCATTTTGGGTGGATGGAAACAGCAATCGTCTGTTGCCAGTGTGGCGTTGAAGTTCAAGCAAGATATTAACAGCCAAGGCGGGCAAAGGTTTTTTCTGGATGCGGCGCATTTTTGTGCGTTCAGCAGGGATCAACCAAGTTGAACCATCCAGATCAAATTCAGACCATTCAGCTTGCCGCAATTCGCTAGGCCTAGGAAAAAGCAAGGCCATAAGCTTAAGCGCAGAACGTGTTTCAATCGTGCCTTCGTACTGCCAGATTGCACGAAGCAAACCGGCGAAAGCTTCCCAATTGGTAATTGCTGCCCTATGCGTAACCTTTGGAGCCACCAACGCGCCTTTTAGACCATATGTGGGGTCATTAGCGGCCTTTGCTGTTGAGATAGCATAGCGAAACACTTGGCTAATCACCGCGCGCAAGCGCTTTGCCGTTTCAAAGTTTCCCAGCGACTCAATTTTTTTCAATGGAATTAGAATTTCCGCCGCCGCAATTTCAGTAATCGGACGACGCCCCAAGTAAGGCAAAGCGAGACTAACGAGCCATCGCTTCTTAGTTAAGGTTGCGTCGGCCTTGCCTTCTCGCAAATTCTTTTCCAGAAACTCTTTTGAAATTACAGCGAAGGTGTTTTGCCCTTCCGTTTCTCTTGCAATCTTTTCCAATTTTATTTGAATTGCCGGATCAATATCGGTCGCCAGTAACTTCTTGGCCGCATCGCGTTTTTCGCGGGCATTTGCCAAGCCAATGGATGGATATGTTCCGAATGAAAGAAGCTTCTGTTTGCCATTAGTCCGGTAAGCCATTCGCCAAAGCTTGGTGCCTTGCGGCGTCACATGAATATACAGGCCACCGCCATCGCTGAGTTTGAAGGCCTTCTGAGATGGCTTTAAGTTGCTGATTTGTCGATCATTTAGGGGCATTTGTTGGTATCCACATAATGGAAAGGGGCTAAAACCGCCACGATACCAACAATTATACCAACAAATCACTTGGATACCAACAAACTTCTCTGGACGTCTTGAAACAAAAAAATCTTAAAAAAATATAAAAAACCCCGTTTTCGCGGGGCATTTTGGATTTATTTGGATGTCTTTAAATTTTGATTTGGTGCCCTGAAGAGGACTCGAACCTCCACACCTTTCAGTACACGGACCTGAACCGTGCGCGTCTACCAATTCCGCCATCAGGGCATTGGGGCCCTCATAGTGGGCCTAAGCGCATATTGTCAAATCATGTCTTTTCAAAACACCTCGCTCAAGGCTAAAAGGCTTCTCGAAATTCGAGGGTATTTTAGTGACAATAGCAAATTCAGAAAAACTCATTACGGTTTTTGGTGGTTCCGGCTTTGTGGGCCGCCAAGTGGTGCGAAGCTTAGCCAAACGCGGCTACCGTGTGCGTGTTGCTTGCCGCAGGCCTGATTTGGCTGGCCATGTTATGCCGAGCGGTACCCCGGGTCAGATTGCTTTGGTGCAAGCCAATGTGCGCTACCCTGCTTCTGTTGCTGCAGCCTGCGATGGCGCTTATGGCGTGATCAACCTCACAGCGGTGTTCCTTGATGCAGGTGCGCAAAGCTTTGATGCGGTGCATGTGTTTGGCGCTGAAGCTGTGGCCAAGGCTGCTAAAGCTGCCAAAGCTGAAATTTTCATTCATATGTCAGGCCTCGGCACCGATCTGCCAACGGGCAGCAACTATGTGAAATCCCGCGCCGAGGGCGAAGCCAAAGCCAAGGCGGCTTATCCCAATGTTATTATTTTGCGCCCTTCAATTATTTTCGGTTCTGAAGATCGCTTCTTCAACAAGTTCGCCACCATGGCGCGCTTTTCCCCTGCCATTCCAGTGATTGGTGCAGCCACCAAATTCCAGCCTATATTTGTGGGTGATGTAGCAGAAGCTTGCGCAAACTTGGTGGACAGTGGTGTGGCTGACGGAAAAGTTTATGAATTGGGCGGGCCTGAGCAAAAGACCTTCAAAGAACTGATGCACTATGTGTTGAGTGTCACCCAAAGAAAGCGCCTGCTCTTGCCGCTGCCTTTTCCTGTTGCTTCGCTTCTTGGTGCCGTGCTTGGCATTTTGCCGAATGCGCCAATTTCGATGGATCAAGTGGAACTGCTGAAAACCGATAATGTGGTTTCAGCAAAGGCCTTAGCCGATGGTCGCAGCTTGCAAGGTTTAGGAATCACCCCGCGCAGTATTGAAGCCATTGTGCCGGGCTATCTTTATCGTTTCCGTAAAGCCGGTCAGTTCACTGTGCCGAATGTGACACCGGAATAAATCATTCCCAAAATAATGCCGCCCAGCGCCACGCGGTAAAGCACGAAAGGCAAGAAGCTGTAATTGCGAATGAGGCGCATCAAAAGCGTGATGGTGCCAAGGCCGATGAAGAACGTAAGCACGCCGGTGAGGATCACAGGAAATGAGATGCTTTCGCCAGATTTAAGTGCATCGCCGATTATAAAAATAGAAGCCGCAGCATTAGCTGGTATTGAAAGCAGAAATGAAAACCGCGCCGCTTCTGGGCGCACAAAGCCAAGGGCGCGGCCCGCCGTCATCGTAACACCTGAGCGGCTGGTGCCGGGGCTGAGCGAAAACATTTGCGAGATGCCGATGATGAGCGCCGTTTTCCATGTGAGATCACGCACAGTGCGGCGCATCAAACCATATGCATCGGCCCCATAGAGAAGTACACCAAACACAATTGAATTAATGGCCACCAACATCGGGCTGCGGATCAGCTGATCCATATGCGTGACTTTAAGCAAAACTCCAGCCACTAAAATCGGAATGGTGCCAATAATTACATTGATCACTAGATTAGAGTTAAAAGTGCTACGGCGCTTGAGAACATCAAGGAGGCCCCAAAACATTGCCACCACATCGCGCCAAAAGAAAATCAACGTCGCCAATAAAGTTCCCAAATTTGTTACCATATCGGTGAGCACCCCTTGGTCCTGCCAACCTGTGAGGGCGGGCACCAAAATCAAATGCCCCGAAGACGAAATTGGCAGATATTCGGTGATGCCTTGAATCAAAGCCAAAACGATAATTTGTTCTAACGACATCAAAACCCCCGTTTAGCTCAACCCGCGAATCGCTTGCTGACCAATCACCACAGGCTTATACGCCAAGAAAATCTAGTGTAATGACGGCATTATTGCCTCAATTTATGGTAATACGAGTTCCATGCCGAAGCTTTTGCATTTCCCGCTCGACCCCTATAGCCGCCGCAGCAGATTGGCCTTGGCCGAATATGGCGAGGCCTGCACACTTGCTGAAGAGCGCCCGTGGGCACCAACGCAAAGCCTGTTTGATTACAACCCATCTGGAATTTTGCCAGTGTTTGTTGAAGATTCAGGCCTTGCTATCTGTGGCATTGAAGCACTTTCTGAGTATCTTGAAGAAACCCGTGGGGGCACGATCAGCCTTCTCCCTGGATCAGCCACAAAGCGTGCCGAGATCCGCCGCTTGGTTGCTTGGTTTGATGTTAAGTTTTACACCGAAGTCTCCGAGCCTTTAATCTCAGAAAAAGTTGTGCGCCGCTTTTTAAGTGTTGAGAATGGTGGTGGAGCACCTGATATGGCACGCGTGCGAAACGCGCGCCAGCAACTCAAGTCTCACCTCAATTATCTCTCATATTTAGTTGAAGAAAATTCATGGTTGGCTGGCGATGATTTGTCATTGGCCGATCTGGCGGCGGCAGCCCACATTTCTGCACTCGATTATCTGGGCGATATGCCATGGGCTGAACATGCGGTTGTTAAAAGCTGGTATCAACGCATCAAATCGCGGCCATCGTTCCGCGTAGTGTTGCAAGATAATCTAGGTGCCATGCCACCCTCAGCAAGTTATGCCGACCTTGATTTCTGAACTAAAAATCAAGGCGAACGAGCTGGGCTTTGCGGCTTTGCGCATATCAGCAGCAACACTCCCCCAACCCATCGGTGATGAACTTGAAGCTTATGTGGCCAAAGGTCATCACGGTGACATGGCGTGGATGCCAGAAACTTTAGAGCGCCGCAAATCACCTGATGCCATGTGGGCAGATGCTCGCTCGGCAATTGTGCTGGCGATGAATTACGATCAAGGCCTCGATGCCTTCGCAAGGCTAGAAAAAAAATCAACCGGCGTTATTTCAACCTATGCTTTGCACCGTGATTATCATGATGTGATCAAAGGTAAATTGAAAACCCTTGCCACATGGTTTGCCAAAACCTCTGGCCATGATGTGAAAATTTTTGTGGATACGGCACCCTTGATGGAAAAGCCTTTGGCTGCACAGGCGGGCCTTGGGTGGCAAGGCAAGCACACCAATTTGGTCTCGCGCGAATTGGGTTCTTGGTTTTTTATCGGCTCCATTCTCACCACTGCAGAATTGCCTTTTGATGAACCTGAGAGTGATCATTGTGGCACCTGCCAAGCCTGCCTTGATGTGTGCCCAACCCAAGCCTTCACAGCTCCCCACCAAATTGATGCACGGCGCTGCATTTCTTATTTGACCATCGAACACAAAGGTGAAATTCCACACGAATTTCGCAAAAGCATCGGCAACCGCATTTATGGCTGTGATGATTGCTTGGCCATTTGTCCGTGGAATAAATTTGCCAGAGCCTCAAAAGAAATTAAATTCGCCGCTCGTGAAGATTTGATTGAACCGAAACTTGGTGAACTTTTGCAGTTGGATGATGCCGCCTTCCGCGCGAAATTTTCAGGCTCGCCCGTCAAGCGCATCGGTCGTGAGAGTTTCATTCGCAATGTGCTGATTGCAGCGGGCAATAGTAGCGACGAAAGTTTAAAACCCGCTGTAGAAGCACATTTCACTGACCCATCTGCAACAATCAGAGAAGCAGCAAACTGGGCAAGGGCGGAATTGAAATGAAACACCTCCTATGTTTTGGCTTTGGATTTTCAGCACAACATTTGGCAGCAATCTTAGATAAATCTGAATGGCGCATTTCCGGCACCAGCCGCAGCGTTGAAGGGGTTGCCGTCATAAATGCAACTGGCCAAAATGGTATTTTGTTTGACGAACTTAAATCCATCCCCAACTCCGTCACCCACATTCTCTCCTCAGTTCCCCCTGATAAATTGGGCGATCCAGTTTTACGTCAATTCGCGAACTCACTCAAAGCCCAACAATTTGAATGGGTAGCTTACCTCTCAACTACAGGTGTTTACGGCGACCGTGGCGGAGCATTGATCGATGAAACTGCGGAACTTCATCCAAACGGTGAGAGGGGCCAGCGCCGTGTGGATGCCGAGCATGAGTGGCAAACGATTACCAATTTGCCGCTAAATATTTTTAGGTTGCCAGGTATTTATGGGCCGGGCCGCAGCCAGCTTGAATCGGTAAAACATGGAACAGCAAAACGCATCATCAAGAAGGGTCAAATTTTCAGCCGCATTCATGTTGAAGATATTGCTGGAATCTTAAAAGCATCAATGGATAAACCAAACCCCGGACGCATCTATAATGTGGCCGATGATGAACCCTGCCCGCCGCAAGATGTTGTTAAATTTGCATGCGAATTATTGGGCGTGGCACCGCCGCCAGAAATTCCATTTGATCAAGCCGAACTATCCCCCATGGCTCGAAGTTTTTACGCCGATTCAAAACGCGTTTCCAACGCGCGAATTAAAACCGAATTGGGCTATCAGCTTAAATATCCAAACTATCGCGTGGGACTCGATGCACTTCTTAAAAGCTAATCCCATCCGCGCGCTCTGCTAACCGCAGCACTGCATCTTGTATCATTTGAATTTGCAAAGGCGTGGATAATCTGTGATCACCACCCTTAATAAACGTAAGCGAAATATCTGGCCCTTTAAGCGCTTCAAAAGTTTTAACGGCATGAGCTGGCGGCACATTAACATCTTCGGAGCCTTGTAAGATTCGAACGGGAAATGGCAGGTTCAAACCATCTCTTAAAATCAAATGTTTCAAACCATCTGCAATCAAGCGCGCTGTAATCACATAAGGCTCGCCATATTCTGATGGCCGCACATAAGCGC
>JAYUPT010000076.1:0-11905 GCA_043759965.1 Aestuariivirga sp.
ACTGATTGGGCTGTGTTCCAATTGGCACTTGTGAATGTCAGTGTTGATGGCGAATAGGTGCATTGTGGACTGGTGCCAATTGTAATTGTTGCTGTGGCACTTGGCACTGCATTCAAGACAACAGTGAATGCACCAGTGGCCCCGCCTTCGGTGGCACCGGGAATGGTAACGGCGGTGGTGAAACCAGAATACCCATAAAAGAAGTTGAACTGGCCAGTGGTATTACCATAGCCATCAACTTGAATACGGTAAGACGTGCCAGCAGCAGCATTGAAACCAACGGTCGAAGCATAATTGGCGTTTACAGTTGAGTTGCAGCCAGCGGTGTCATCATTGAAACCGATTTGCGTCAATGAGCCGACGGCTGCTCCAGTATAGACCCCGATAGTTGTATCAAAATTGGTGAGCGTGCTGCCAGCAGGATTACATGTGCCAAAAGACACGAACCCACTGGTTGGAGCAACCCAAGTGTACCACTGTGTGTTGAGGGCGCCGCCGCCAAGCGACAATGGCTCGCCAGTTTCACTGGTCATGCCAACATTGCTATCGACAAAAGAGCCAGTATTGCCCGCTAGAGTTTGCCCGGGGAAAGTATCATTGGCACGCGCTGAAACAATGGGCAAAAGAATTCCAAGCACTGCAAGCAAAAATACAATGAAGTATAATTTTATCCTATTTATGGGTGTCGATTGACTCGAATTCTGAGTCTCTGAACTGGACATTTTCTTTAACCGCGCGATCAGCAAACAACTCGTTGCAATCATGAGTTATGTTGTGGTGGTTAATGGCGGGTTAATAAACTGTGCCGCAATGGCATATCACCATAAAACACGCAGTTATTTGCGCTGAATAAATACGCAAAGGCGAATTGGGTTTAGTCTCAAAAATGAGGGATGGTACCACCACCCCGGCTCGAACGGGGGACCTCTAGATCCACAATCTAGCGCTCTAACCAACTGAGCTATGGCGGCAACAAGCCCGCTAATAGCGGCTGAATTTGGTAATTTCAACCGTCAATCGCATTTTTCCCAATATCAAGCTTTTGCTGGCGCCGTTTACCTTGCTTAACAATTCCTTAACGAACTATAGACGGCACGGTTAAAAATTGATTAGTTGTTTCCATAAGATTTAACGGACCGTTCAAATTGACCCAAACGCCACCCACACTCGAAGATTTGCGCCAAGCTGCACACGCTGCTTGGCTGTGGGATGGTGTGCGCGGGCGTATTGTGTGGGCCAACAGTGCTGGCATCAAAATGTTCGATGGCCAATCAATGTTTGATTTGATCGACCTCCCCTTTGATGGGCGCGAAGCTGGAATTGAAAGCATTGCAGAACTTACGCGCAATTTGCAGCGCGGCGAAATTAAACAGGCGTTGCTCAGTTTCCCTTCAGTTGGATTGCTGGTGCCATTTGAATGCAAGTGCAACCTGCATAGTTTAGCTGATGGGCGGGCTGGACTTCTGGTGGTTGAAGTCCCTGCCGTGGTAGACGCATCGCCAGGATTTATGGCGACAGCATTTCAGCACATGCCTGTTGCCGTTGGCTTTGTGACTGAGGATGGGCACATTGCAAATTTGAATGCTGCGGCGCAGGCTTTGTTTTCGACCACACGGCTCTCGGCACTTCTTTGCCTGCCCAAGCGGGCCGAAGATATTTTAAAGCGTTTGCACAGTGCAGCTTTGGTGAGCCAAGTTGAAACTATCAATGGAATTTTAGGTGTGCGCGACGTGCGCTTGACCTTGCAACGGTTGCCGGAAGGTTCTGGCCCATTTGCTTTGATGATGCTGGATGATGTGACCGAGCGGCGGGCCCTTGAGCGCCAAATGGCTGCACCCGTTCAAAGCCAGACGCAAGATGCGCAGGCTTTTGAACATTTAGCAAAAACTTTGAAGGACACGATCAAGCAAGATAGCGCTGCAAAAGAAGCTAAGGTTGATGCGCCAAAACCAATTGCGATTATAGCCCCTGCTAAAATGCAGGTGCCAAAAACCATGACGAATGCACTGGAACAAACGGGTGCGGCCATTGCAATTTCAAAAGATGGAAAGCCTGCTTTTGTGAGCAGTGCGGCAGCGAAACTATTGGGCTATGAAAACACCGCTGATTTATTTCAGGATGAGGTTTTCTGGGAATCTTGCAAAGCGATAAAATCATCCTCGGCAAAACTTGATGTGCAGGTTGGAACTGGTCAAAGCTATCAACTCGCTGCAAAAGCCACCCATATTCCGTGGCATTCTGGACCTGCTCAGCAAATTGTTTTTGAGCCAATCAAAGTTGAAAAACCCAAAGTGGCACCGCCTCCTAAAGTGGCTGATGTGGCCCCAGTTGAAGTTGCTGTGCCTGCCAAAGTGCAGATTGCTGCTGATGATGGTCTAAAGCGTATTCTTGATATTGCTTCGGATGGCATTGTGACGCTGGACCGTGAAGGCAAGGTGCTGAGTTTCAGTGCAGGTGCTGAAGCCATGTTTGGTTATCGCACGGCAGAAGTGCTGGATAAGCCGCTGATTGATTTCTTGGCACCTGAAAGCCGTAAACTATTCACTGACTATCTTGCTGGCCTTGAGGGGCCGGGCCTTGCTGCTGTGTTTAATGATGGCCGCGAAATGCTGGGCATTGTGAAACAAGGGGGCACAGTGCCAATGTTTATCACACTAGGCCGCATGGCTTCTGGCCCATCACGGGCTGCCTATGCTGTGGTGATGCGTGACATTACGGCTTGGAAGCGCACCGAAAAAGAATTGCGCGAAGCCAAAGATGTGGCAGAAGAAGCCAGCCGGCAAAAATCAGAATTTCTGGCCCGCATAAGCCATGAATTACGCACGCCACTGAATGCCATTATCGGGTTTTCCGAAGTGATGCGGATGGGGCAATTTGGTGAAATTAAAAATGAAAAATACCGCGGCTACATCAATGATATTCATGCCAGTGGTGGGCATCTCTTATCGCTGATCAATGATTTGCTCGATCTCTCAAAAATTGAAGCGGGCAAGCTTGAATTAAATTTCACCGCAGTGAACGTGGCTGATTCTGCTGAACATGCAGTGCGTTTGTTGCAAGATGTGGCAACGCGGGGCCGGGTGCTAGTGCGAAAATCTTTACCCGATAATTTGCCGCGCGTGGTGGCGGATTTGCGCGCACTGCGCCAAGTGATGCTGAACATATTATCCAATGCCATCAAATTTACGGACCCGGGTGGACAGGTGATTATCTCAGCCCAGCTCACCCGCGATGGTGAATTGGCGTTGAGCATTAAAGACACTGGCATTGGCATGGACTCTGCTCAAATTAAAGTTGCCTTGGAACCTTTTAAACGTGTCGAAACTGCGGGCCGTGAAACCCAAGGCACAGGCCTTGGCCTATCGCTCACCAAAGCATTGGTTGAAGCCAACCGCGCTAAATTTAATCTTTCAAGCGAGCCGGGGCGCGGCACTTTGATTGAAATTGTGTTCCCCACAACGCGGGTTTTGGCTGAATAGATTGCCATGAAACTGCCGCAACTGCTGGTATAGAAGCAGCCATGAAACAGATCTTCTCTCGCCCTGCCACCTATATCGCATTGTTTGCTTTTATTGTTTTAGCAGGCTGGTTTTCTTATCTGCCATCTAAAATAGCTGCAAACATCAAAACCGTTTTGCAAGAACAAACAGGCCGCGCGGTTACAATTGGCAGCAGCGCATATAGTTTTGTCCCGCGGTTTGGCATTGCGTTGCAGAATGTTACATTAGCTGGCACTTCTGAACTGGTTGATCCTGTTATTCATGCCAAACGTGTTTTAATGCCATTATCTTTGGTGCAATTGTTGACAGGGCGGGCCTCGCCTCAAACACTTGCAGTTGATGGTGCAGAAATTCGCGTGGCCTTTGATGGTGTGGGCCACACAAATGTTTTTGTCGGAGAAAGCCCGAAGGCTTGGCCACAGTTTCATGTGCAACTCAGCAATTCAAGCTTCCACTATTTTGATGAACGCAGTGGCGATCAATTTGGTTTCGATCAGATTTCTGGCCTTGCCGATTTTTCAAGCGAAGGTGAAATCAACAGTTCCGGCTCTGCCGTTGTGAACGGCCAGTTTGTAAATTTCAATGCAACGCTGGCCTCGCTCGAGCGGGCATTTTCTGATGGCTCGCCGCTTGATCTCACTGTTGAAGGTGTTGCGAGTTCATTTTCGTTTTCGGGGCGATTGGCCACTGCAAAAAGATTGAACCTTGCTGGAACTGCCGAAGTGAACTCAACCGATGCGCCCCGCTTGATGAAATGGTTGGGGGCGGATGTTTCACATATTACTTATCTTAAAAACTTGAACTTGAGCGGGGCCTTGGACAGCGATGGTCCGGTGATGTTTCTGACAGGTGCAGATTTGAAATTGGGCAATATGGCGGCCCGTGGCGATATTTCATTTTCCAATGCAGGAGAGCGCCCGAACATAACAGCAGCACTTGGATTTGACCATTTGTCGCTCCATTTGGATGCGGCCGAAAGCTGGAGCGATAAGCCGATTGATTTTTCAGGGTTCAATGCCCTCGATATGCAGTTTCGGTTTTCATCAAATTCGCTTAACTTAAATGACTTAAAAACCGGTGCAGCCAC
The DNA here is from genome assembly GCA_043759965.1 of Aestuariivirga sp. Lineage (GTDB taxonomy): Bacteria > Pseudomonadota > Alphaproteobacteria > Rhizobiales > Aestuariivirgaceae > Aestuariivirga. Next base: position 4,588 of record JAYUPT010000076.1, read on the forward strand.
CATTGTAGGCGCGCTTAAAGATCGCGTGCTCACTGCCGTTGTGAAGTCTAATGATTTTGCTGGCGGAACAGGTCAATTGGATGTGGGGTTGGATGCCACGCAATTACCCCCGAAATTAAAGCTTGATGTGTCACTTGCCAATGTTGCAGCGTTGATCAGCAAGAATTTTTTGTCCGGTGGGATCACATTGGAGTCTCATCTTGCGGCAACAGGCAATAGCCAAGCTGAAATGATTTACACATTGAGTGGTGATGCAACAGTCTCACTTGATGGCAGCACAATTTCGGGTGCCACCCTCAGCACGCTCGCTACAAAACCCATGGACGGGTGGAACGGCGGGCAATCGCCAAACCTAAAAGGCCAAATGCAATTCAGGTTAAGCGAAGGTGTGGCCAAACTTGGTGAAAATCAACTTGATGGCGCTGGCGTTTCACTGCACAGTGAGGGCGAGATTGATCTGTTGCGAAAATCATTGGAAGTTACAACGGGGCCAGATGTGAAAGTGAAAATTCAAGGGCCGTGGGCCAAGCCAACCCTCACCCCGCAATGAGTGCCGCGCCATGATAAAAGTGCAGCAAGAGCCATTTGATGTGGGTGTAGAATTTGCCAAGCTCAAAAGCCAGCGCACTGATATTGGCGGCACTGCGATTTTTGTGGGCTCAGTGCGCGACATTTCTGAAGGCGCTGATATTTCCTCCATGACGCTGGAGCATTATCCCGGCATGACGGAAAAAGCCTTGAGTGATATTGAGGCCGAAGCGCGTTCGCGCTGGCCGCTGGATGACGTGTTGATCATTCACCGCTTCGGCACTTTAGAAATTGGTGAAGACATCGTTTTGGTCATCACCTGCTCAGCCCACCGCGAGGCGGCGTTCAAGGCGTGTGAATTTTTAATGGATTGGCTGAAAACCAAAGCCCCGTTCTGGAAATTGGAATCTGGTTCGACAGGCACACACTGGGTGGAGGCCAAAGAGTCTGATGATGCGGCAACGGCGAGGTGGGGGAGTCCGAAAGCAGAATGAGAGTTGGGGGATGGGCGATGAAGATGAAGATGAAACTGTGTGCCGACCTCTTGTTGAAGGTGGCTTACAATATGTACACTGTCGCTAGAATTACCTAAGACAAACCGTTTCAATCATTCTTTTGACTTCAGGAGTTCTATTAAACCCATAGGTGGACCATCATCGGATGTGTTTGGCGGCTGTGGTCTAAAGAGTGCTTGGAGGACAATTGCGCGATCAGTCTGAGTTACGCCGAGTTTCGTGTTTTCAGCCAAACCTAAATAAGTTGTGGCCAACGCTTTCCGATGTTTCGCATCTACTGCAAGATCAAACGACCGAGTGTAAATTCTGCTGACCTGCCTCAACATCCAAGCATATAGGAGTGCTGGAGCAGTTATTACAGCTAAACCAGCAACTGAAAATGGTCCTTCTTTTGGACTCAGAGACACGAGAAGGCCTATAATGGCTTCCAAATGTTGAATCAGCAACCAAGCTGGGACGACTAACGCTAAAACAAAAACAGCTAGCCATATTCGCCACTGCATTGTGCGCTCACTAGAAACGGTTTCCCAATTTGCGGCGGGAGCTTCTATTATGAGCTTCTCGTGATAAAGATCATGCAAGCGCACCATCTCTTGCTTTTGCGTCTCAACCAACTGTCTGACTTCTGCAAGTTCATCCCGCATAATTTGCTCAGCTTTTTGACTGGCATCATTTGCAGCAGACGCACTAAAAAGATTCACAGCGGAATTTGGGATTGGTCCGCTCCACATCATTCGATAGAGTTCGATTGCACTCTCAACATGCGGATTTTGTGATTGAAAATCATCCGAAAACACGAGCAACGGAAGATGGGCTTGTGCAGTCTTTCCCGCACCTCCCAATTCTAACAACCTCTTAGCTTGAACTCCGTCGGCAACCAGTCGCCGCATGTTGCGAGCTGGTTCCAAATAGCGTTCAATTGCTTCGACGACTAAACTCTGCTCTTGCTTTTTTAGATTCGCGTTGATTTCGTTTATGTGTGTTTGGATAGTTGGGAGTCTTGTGGACCGGTTAAACGTTTGGCTTCCCAAAAGTAATTGAGATGAAATGATTGGCTCGAGTGCGTTGTTAAATTCCATTTGCTTTTGGAGCCAAGATTCAACATTTTGTCGACCTTTTAATTCGAAATATACGCCCTGAGGAAGGACACTAATTGTGTAAACTTCATTGGATACCGCCGTGTTATCAATTGCCGTCGCCATATGTTGCCCTCTGCTCAAGCTGCCTAACTTGAACTTGTCTTGCAATTTAGATTGCTCAAATTGATTTATACTTGGCCGGATTGATTCTGGCTATTGTTCTAAGCCACATTAGGATTGAAACTGGTGCTGTTGGGCAGGATTGAACTGCCGACCTCATCATTACCAATGATGTGCTCTACCACTGAGCTACAACAGCATTCTCGGTTTCGGAGGCGACACATGCCACAGCTGCTTGTGTTTCGCAAGTCTTCGTGTTTAGGCTTTAAGCATGACCGAAAAATCTCCTCCTGCCCGCACTTTGGAACGCAAAAAGCGCGAGGCTGAGGCGCTGAAGGCCAATATGAAAAAGCGCAAGGAACAAGCTAAATTGCGCGAGGATGCCGGACCACAAACCGCTGCTGTGCCTGCGAAAACTGAAATTATCGATTGAACTTGCCCCACTATGGCCATTTGTGCTTGTTAGCGCCTGAATTAAGCTCATTTCACAAGGATTCTCACCCATGGACCGGATCCGCATTCGCGGTGGCAATAAACTAAGCGGCACAATTGATATTTCGGGCGCAAAAAATGCGGCCTTGCCATTGATGATCATTCCTCTGCTCACGCCAGACACTGTAACGCTCCATAATGTACCGCGTCTTGTGGATGCGCAGCGCTTGCAGCGGATTTTGCAGAACCATGGGGTTGATATTACCACGGCGGGAAAACGCTCTGGCCAACATGGGGCGGCTGGCGAGACTTTGAAAATTTCGGCCAAGACCATTGTGGACACCACAGCGCCTTATGATCTGGTTTCAAAAATGCGCGCTTCCTTCTGGGTGTTGGGCCCTTTGATTGCGCGCATGGGTGAAGCCAAAGTTTCGCTGCCAGGTGGTTGCGCCATTGGCACAAGGCCGGTGGATATGCACATTATGGCCATGGAAAAACTTGGCGCTGAATGCGTGATTGAGCAAGGCTATGTGATTGCCAAGGCCAAGAAGGGTCTCAAAGGAGGGCATATTTCATTCTCGAAAGTAACCGTAGGTGCCACCCACGCTGCTTTGATGGCGGCAGTTTTAGCACACGGTGATACGGTGATTGAAAACGCCGCAATGGAGCCTGAAATTACGGATGTGGCTGAGTGCCTTGTTAAGATGGGTGCCAAGATTGAAGGCATTAGCACACGCTTTTTGAACATAACTGGTGTTACAAGCCTTCATGGCGCTGAACACACCGTGGTGCCAGACCGCATTGAGACTGGCACTTATGCCATGGCTGTGGGCATGACCGGTGGCGATGTGCTGCTGCGCGGGGCGCGGGCTGATACGTTAGACAATGTTATTCTCACCATGCAACGCGCTGGCATTGATGTATCCACCACCAATGAAGGCATTCGCGTGAAGCGCAATGGCTCAGGCATTTTGCCAGTTGATGTGACCACGGACCCTTACCCCGGTTTCCCAACGGACATGCAAGCGCAGTTTATGGCTTTGATGTGCATGGCCAAGGGCAAGAGCCATATTCGCGAAACGATTTTTGAAAACCGTTTTATGCATGTGCAAGAATTGGCGCGCCTTGGTGCTGATATTCACATGCACGGTGATATGGCGGAAGTGCGTGGTGTTGCCAAGCTCACAGGGGCTGATGTGATGGCAACTGATCTTCGCGCTTCCGTGTCTCTGATTATAGCAGCACTCGCTGCTGAAGGTGAGACCATGCTGCACCGGGTTTATCATTTGGACCGTGGCTTTGAAGCTTTGGAAGAAAAGCTTTCCGGTGTTGGTGCTGATGTTACGCGCATTGCCGGAGCATAATTAAATATGTTGCGGTTGACGGCGCAAGATGGTGATGACCTCGCGGTGATTTCTGCACAGATGCAGGATGCCGTGCTGAAGCTTGTGGACATCAGTTATAATAGCAAGCGTCGCCAATTTGTGTTGGTGACCAATCGCTTTGCTTGGGATGCTAGCCCGCAGAAATTACGCCGACGCTCTGGCCTGCATTTTGAAAGTGTTTTGGGTGCCAAGCGCATTGGTTTTTCCAACACGGGCAAGGATACTATCCTTTCGCTGCTGGCTGTAACGTTTGAACAAACTGATGCGCCTGCGGGAATTGTTACGCTGGCTTTTTCGGCGGGGCATTCGGTGCGGCTCGAGGTTGAATGCCTTGATGCGGTGATGGCCGATATGGGGCCTGCGTGGTCCACTGATTTTCAACCGGACCATGTGGCCTGAAATGGGGCCGCGCAAAAATCGCCTCGTCAGTGTTGATTTTGATGAGAGCATTGGCGAAAGCCCCACGCCGGAAGCAGAACAAGACCGCAAACTTGCAGTGCATGATTTGCTGGAGTTCAACAGTTTCAGTTTGAGCAATGGTTTGGATGGGCCATATGCGCTTCGGCTTTCCAGTTTGGACAATCGCTTGATGTTGCATTTTCAATGCGGTGGTGAAGCCAAGAAATTTTCTATCGGCCTTTCGCTCACGCCATTCAGGCGCGTGGTGAAAGATTATTTCCAAATTTGCGACAGTTATAATCTGGCCGTTAAAGCTTCTAACCCGCAGCAAATTGAAGCCATTGATATGGCACGGCGCGCACTTCACAATGATGGCAGCACGCTGTTGCAAGAGCGCCTGAACGGCAAAGCTGAAATGGATTTTGATACCGCACGGCGCTTGTTCACCCTTGTTTGCGCTTTATTGTGGCGGGCCTGATGTGATGGCGCAAAAATTGCCATCCGCTGTTTTGTTTGCTTGCACTTTAAATGCCATCCGCTCGCCCATGGCGGCGGCCATTATGCACCATCATTTTGGCCATCAAGTCTATGTGGCGTCAGCCGGCATTGCTGCCGGAGACCCTGATCCCTTTGTGGGCATTATAATGGATGAGATTGGCATTGATCTCAAAAAACATCGCCCGCATAGTTTTGAAGACTTGGAAGATTCCGCTTTTGACCTGTTGATCACCCTTTCGCCCGAAGCCAAAAACCGCGCTGAAGCCATGTCACGCAGCATGGCGGTGGATGTTGAGAATTGGGCAATTGCAGATCCATCACGAACAAATGGTTCACGCGAACAGATATTAGATGCTTACCGTCTGGTGCGCGATGACTTGGTAAAACGGATTAAGGCGCGGTTTTCTAATAGCTGAGACGTTCAATTAAATATGTGCAGTCCAGCACTCACCGTAATTCCATTCTAAACCCAAATTCTCCACTCCCTGCGCCCCGACACTAGCACACAAACTTTATCTGTGGTGCGGTTCTACTTATTGTTAATCTCTTGAACTTTACGAATTTTAGCGGCGCGCCAGTTTACTGTGTCAACTCACACAACCTCAAGCCTTTCGCGTGCGGCACTTGCTAAAAAGGCGGAGCGGGTGAGGCCACGGCGGGATGCTTCAGCGTCAATGGCGGCCAGCAAACCAGCATCAAAAGTGAGATTGGCCCGAACCGTGCGGCCCTCATCTAAGACCACCGGAACAACGACCGCCACTTCGTTGCGCTTAACCTCAATTTCGCCCACCTTTAAAATCTGCGCCATGCTGCGGGGTTTAGGCTGGGGTTCATTTTTAAGACTGCGATGACTGATCCAATCTCTTGCTGCCGACATGGCATCAGAAAGTGCCGCCTCGGGCGTTGCGCCAGCGCCATAGCAACCCGGAAGATCAGGAATGCGAATGCCGTAAGATTTACCACTGCCATCAAGAACACCAATATACTGGGTCATTTTATCCATCCTGCTTTTTTTGCTATATCGCGCGCCACACCGGGAGAAAGCTCGCGGTGACGCGGCACAATCAACGTAACCTCTTTTCGGTCCATATGGTCAAATTTATCATGGCGGCCACCATGGGTTTTGACCCACCCTTCACGTTCTAAACGTGCAATAATTTTGCGGGTGTTTGTTTCATGCCCCATGCTCAAGCAATATCTGAGTTGAACCTTTATGTCAAGAATGTGCGTATTATAATACGCATAAATTAAACGCACCTCAGCTACCATTAAGTCTAAGTGAATTTGTCGCTAGCACTTCCGTGTTTAAGCCATCAAGTTCCTCTCTTAAAAGAGACGAGTTTAAGACAAATCCACCTCAGTCTTGATTTTACGCCGTTTCCGGTCCATGAGAGCCCCACGAAACGTTTCTATTCAAAGGATCCCTATGGCTAAAGAAGAACTGCTGGAGTTTGAAGGCACTGTTGCCGAACTTCTGCCCAACGCAACTTTTCGTGTCGCACTTGATCACAACAAGCACGAAATCATCGCTCACACCTCTGGCAAAATGCGCAAGAACCGCATTCGCGTGCTGGCTGGTGACCGGGTGATGGTGGAAATGACGCCCTATGATTTGACCAAGGGCCGCATCAACTATCGGTTCAAATAATGGTTCTTGATGTCAAGCCTAAGCTTGTTCTCGCCAGCGCATCACCACGGCGCTTGACTTTGCTTGATCGGATTGGTTTGGCACCTGATTTGCTAAATCCGGCAGATGTTGATGAAACACCCCTTCGCCGCGAAACGCCGCGCCGCTTGGCCATTCGTTTGGCTGAAGATAAAGCCAAAAAAGCCAAAAATGCTCCGCAGGTCAGGGACCTTGGGGAGAAAACCTATATTCTTGCAGCCGACACTGTGGTTGGACTTGGCCGCCGGATTTTGCCAAAGGCTGAAACCTATCAACAGGCCGCTGATTGTTTGGCCTTGCTTTCGGGGCGTTCGCATTGGGTTTATTCCGCCGTGTGCTTGATGGGCCCTGACGGAAAATTATCGACACGCTGCAGCGAAACCAAAGTGCGCTTCAAACGTTTTTCACGCGAAGACCGCGAAAGCTATTTAAAATCAGAAGAGTGGCGCGGCAAGGCTGGCGGTTATGCCATTCAAGGCCGGGCTGAAGCTTTTGTGCGCTATCTCGCTGGTTCGCATTCTGGCGTTGTTGGTTTGCCACTTTATGAAACGGTTCTGCTTTTGCAAGGTGCTGGTTTTCCAGTCTATCATACATGGATGACGCAAATTTCAGATGCGATTTAAGCCATGGCTGAACCCATAACTTTTCATCCCAGAAAACCCTGTGCGATCTGCAAGCGACCGTCTCAGCCAAAAT
>JAYUPT010000077.1:0-11850 GCA_043759965.1 Aestuariivirga sp.
ATTGGCTAACGAGTCGAATCCACCTTCCGCCTTTGCCCAGAAAAAGATGATTAGACATGCATATACAATTGACAGCGCCACCGGCCAAACCTGTGCCGCAACCACATCGCGCCAAAAAGGGTTTTTCAAAACAATTGCAGCCGCAAGCACCAGCCAGCCCAAAACTGTAAACACGTTCGCCATTTGAAATATAAGTTCAGGTGCCAAAGCATCCTCCATCTTTACGTTGTAAACATATAACGCAGTTTAACCTGACATCGTCAAGATATATTTTGACGTTGTAAAGATTAAGCGATTCAGTTAGGTTTAATCAATGGCAAACAGGCCCTATCACCACGGCGATTTGCGTGAACAGCTGCTTCAGGCAGGCGAAGCTGCATTGGCGGAAATGCCAGCAGAACAAGTCTCCTTGCGTGAAATTGCCAGAAGAGCAGGGGTTTCCCATGCCGCCCCCAAGCATCACTTCGCTTCAATGGGCGAACTATTAGGCGAAATTGCCGCCAGAGGCTTTCAAAAATTCGTTACCACCCTCGATCAAGCATCGCGCCAAACTGCTGTGCAAACACCAGAAGGCCGCCTGATGGCTATGGGCTGGGCCTACCTTCGTTTTGCCGAAGCCAACCCCGCTATATATGGTTTGATGTTCGGCAAACGCGATGCGACCGCCATGACGCCCCGCATGGTACAGTCATCGTTAGCTGCGTGGTCTCAATTAGAAGATGCGGTGGCCGCCATCATCGGGCGAGGTCAGGCTCCTATTGGCGCACTTCATGTCTGGTCATCCGTACACGGATTATCGCTGTTGAAAGCCGAGCGCCGCATCTCACCGCACATGCCAATGCACGCCGCCGAAGAAAATATTTTGCGCATGATGATAGCTGGTTTGAAAGATTTGTAATGGAATTAACCACCCTGATATTTCTAGCAGCCGCAGCCTTCGTAGCAGGCTTTGTTGATTCCATCGCAGGCGGCGGCGGCTTGCTTGCCTTGCCTGCACTTTTGGTTGCAGGTCTTGATCCTGTTTCTGCCTTGGCCACCAATAAGCTTCAAGGCAGCTTTGGCACAGCATCAGCCACTTACGCCTATTGGCGCAAAGGCCATTTGAACATCATGGAGCATTGGCGTGTTGTCGCCACAACTTTTTTGGCCAGTTGCGCAGGTGTTGCCGCAATAAAATATGCGCCAACTCAATTTTTATCAGCGGCGCTGCCTTTGTTGTTAATCGCCATCGCAATTTATTTTGCGCTCTCACCAAAACTTTCAAACGAAAGCCAAGCTCCCCGCATTTCGCCAACAGCATTTGCCTTGGGCCTTGCTCCGGCAATTGGATTTTACGATGGCATATTCGGCCCCGGCACTGGCTCATTTTTTATGCTGGCGCTGGTTACGCTGTTGGGCCTCGGCATTGTGCAAGCCACCGCCCAAACCAAATTGTTAAACTTCACCTCCAACATTGCAGCACTATTGGTTTTTGCATTTTCCGGAAAAATAATCTGGGTCGCAGGCCTCACCATGGGTGTGGCCCAATTCTTAGGGGCGCAACTCGGCTCTCATATGGCCATGAAGCAAGGCGCAAAAATTATCCGCCCCTTGTTGGTCATTGTTTGCTGCGGCATGGCGATAAAATTATTGCTGGATCCCACCAATCCACTCAGAGCATTTTTTCCATAAACACACTTAAAGGATCTGGCTTGTATTCCCCGAAAGGCCCCCGCTCAACATATCCAATTGCGCGGTAAAGCCCCAAGGCTTCTGGTTGAGAAATGCCCGTTTCAAGCCGCGCAATTTGAAAGCCCGCAGCACGCGCGGCGCTCTCAATTGCCATCATCAATTTTCTTGAAAGCCCAAGCCCGCGTGCTGATGCATCAATCCACACCCGTTTAATTTCCACATAATCATCATGCGCCCAAAACCCACCACAGCCCTTAGCAACTCCATCTACATAAACTCCAAAAAAATTCATCTGTGGGCGGAGCAAAGTTTCTATATCCAGCATATGATTGCTTTCTGCCGGATAGAGTGAAGCTGCATAATCATCACTGGTCTGTAGCATCAAAATAAACTCGCGCGGGTCTGCGCGCTTAATTTCAATCATTATTGAAATGCCTGAAGCCCCGTTTGGGCGCGGCCCAAAATCAGTGCATGCACATCATGTGTGCCTTCATAGGTGTTTACAGTTTCCAAATTCACCATGTGGCGGATCACATGATATTCATCTGAAATGCCATTGCCGCCGTGCATGTCCCGCGCCGCCCGCGCAATGTCTAAGGCCTTGCCGCAATTGTTGCGCTTCATCAATGAAATGGCAGGCGGTAAGCCCGTTCCCTTTTCAAGGGCGCGGCCCAAAGCCAAACAGCCATGAAGACCTAACGCAATTTCAGTTTGCATATCGGCTAGCTTTTTCTGAACCAATTGCGTGGCAGCAAGTGGCTTGCCAAATTGTTTGCGGTCCAATGTATATTGGCGTGCCCGGTGCCAGCAATCTTCCGCCGCCCCCATCACACCCCACGCAATGCCAAAGCGAGCTTTATTCAAACAGCCGAATGGTCCGCCTAAGCCTTTGACATTGGGCAAAAGCGCATCCTCTGATACTTCAACATTATCGAGAACAATCTCACCTGTGATGGAAGCCCGCAAAGAAATCTTGCCATCAATCACCGGCGTTGTAAAACCCTTCAGGCCGCGCTCCACAATGAAGCCACGAATTTCACCATCCAGCTTGCCCCACACAATTGCAATGTCGGCAATCGGAGAATTTGAGATCCACATTTTGCTGCCATTCAAAACATAACCACCAGCCGATTTCACAGCTTTGGTCTTCATGCCGCCGGGGTCTGAGCCAGCATCAGGCTCAGTCAATCCAAAGCAGCCAATCATTTCGCCTGTGGCAAGCTTTGGCAGATATTTCTGTTTCTGCGCGTCAGTGCCGTAAGCCTCAATGGGATGCATCACCAAAGAATTCTGCACGCTCATGGCGGAACGATAGCCAGAATCCACCCGCTCCACTTCACGCGCCACCAACCCATAAGCCACATAACCAAGGCCACTGCCGCCATGTTCCTCAGCCGTCATCACGCCCAGAAAACCCATCTCGCCAAGTTCATTCATAATCTCGCGGTCAAAGCGCTCTTCACGAAAAGCTGATTTAATGCGTGGGGCCAATTTATCTTGCGCAAAGGCTCGTGCGGAATCGCGGATCATGCGCTCTTCATCCGTCAACCAGCTCTCAAGGTCCAGCGGGTCTTCCCAATTGAAATCAGTTTTTGACATTGTAACTCCTCATCACTTGATCAGCGCGGATAGTTTTTTAAACTCAACACTGCCAGCTTTCTCCAGCCATTCAAACAAAACCATCTCGGTGTTCACCACCTGAACTCCAATCTGTCTTAGGCGATCAAAGGCCAGCGTGGCAGAGTCCAGTTTGCGAGAAGACGCAGCATCAGCAACAACAAACACGCCAAAGCCAGCATTGTAAAGATCAACACAACTTTGTAACACACACACATGCGCCTCAATTCCTGCCACCACAATCAAAGGCCGCCCGCCATCATGAAGCTTGATAAAATGTTCTTTTATCGCCGTATCGCGCCAGCAGGAGAATGAAAGTTTTTCAAATGTAGAGGCAGAGTTCGTTGCAAGTTCCGACACCGTGTGGCCAAGGCCTTTTGCATACTGCTCAGAAACCGTAACTGGAATTTGCAAAGCCTCAGCCGCCTGAAGCAAAATCTTGCAGCGCGCAGTCACAAGTGTAGGTTCCGCCATGGCAGGAAGTAACCGTTCCTGCACGTCAACAATAAGAAGTAAAGATTGAGCGGCACTGAGCAGCATCAAATCTTCCCCGCAACCTTCAACCCAAACGCATAAACAAAGGCCACTTCCTTCAAACGATCAAATCTGCCAGATGCGCCGCCGTGGCCAGCGCCCATGTTGGTTTTGAACAGCAGCAAGTTTTTATCAGTTTTAAGTTCGCGCAAACGCGCCACCCATTTGGCAGGCTCCCAATAGGTGACGCGTGGATCCGTCAACCCGCCCACTGCCAATATATGCGGGTAAGCTTTTTCTGCAACATTATCGACAGGGGAATAAGCCTCGATATCTTTATAGGCCGAAACGCTGGCAATTGGGTTGCCCCATTCTGGCCATTCCGGTGGGGTGAGCGGCAATGTGTCATCCAGCATTGTGGCGAGCACATCAACGAAAGGAACTTCGGCCACAATGCCGTTGAAAATATCGGGTGCGAGATTTGCCACAACACCCATCAACATGCCACCAGCACTGCCGCCTTGCGCTACAATTTTTCCGCGTGAAGTAAATTTCTGAGCGATCAAACTTTCAGCAACAGAAATGAAATCCTTGAACGTATTCATCTTGTGCTCAAGCTTGCCAGTTTTATACCAGACGCGGCCCTTCTCTTGGCCACCACGAATATGGGCAATGGCATAAACGAAGCCTCGGTCCACCAGCGACAAAATACTGGTGTTAAAACTCGCAGGCATCGAAATGCCATAAGAGCCATAGCCATAAAGCCACAAGGGAGCAGTGCCATCCAGCGGCGTTGATTTTCGGTAAAGCAATGTTACGGGAATTTGCTCACCATCGTGGGCCGTGGCTTGAATGCGCCGCGTTGTGTATTTTGAAATGTCGTGACCAGAAGGAACTTCCTGCGTTTTCCGCAACACGCGTTCACGCGTTTGCATATTATAATCGAACACTTGTGAAGGCGTGGTCATGGACGAATAACTGAAGCGCAAAATATCCGTATCAAATTCGCGCATCTCACCAAAGCCCAAGGAATAGGCTTCTTCGTCAAATGCAATGGCATGCTCTTCACCAGAATTCAAATCGCGGATCACAATACGCGGCAGAGCATTTTCACGCTCCAAACGGATCATCCAATTTTTGAACACACCCATCGACACAAGAAAAATTCCTGGTCGATGCGGAATTAAATCAGTCCAATTTTCGGGTGATGGATTGGCAATTGGCGCTTCAACGATTTTATAATCCTCAGCTCCATCCCTATTTGTTTTAATCAGAAATTTTTCATTCCAATGCTCAATCTCACATTCGATTTTTTCTGCGCGCGAAACCATCAGGCGCGGAGCACTTTCCGGCTTGTCGGCGTCAATCAACCAAACTTCTGAAGTATCATGGTCATGAATATCAACCATGATAAATTTTTCAGAATTGGTTGAACCCACACCTGTAAATAAACCAGTGTCTTTCTCATCATGCACCAGAATATCGTCGGCTTGCGCGGTTCCAATACTGTGTCGATAAGTTTTTAGGGGACGATGGTTTTCATCTTGCGTCGTATAAAAAATAGTTTTGCCATCAGCCGCCCACACAGCACCACCAGATGTGTTCAACAATAAATCATCATAATCAGCACCCGTAGCCAAATCACGAATGCGCAGATCGTAAAATTCTGAACCCTTGTTATCATACGACCATGCAGCTTTGGAATGGTCTGGCGAAATAGCAACACCACCAAACGAAAAATAGTCATGGCCCGTTGCCAACGCATTGCCATCAAACAAAACCTGATCAGCACTACCATCCCGAAGCTTGCGGCACACGCGCGGGTATTGCCCGCCAGTTACAGTGGAGGAATAATAGAGATATGCCCCATCAGGTGCGGGCACTGAAGAGTCATCTTCTTTGATGCGGCCTTTTAATTCTGCGAAAAGCAATTCTTGCAAACTCGCCGTGTCGGCCATCTGTTCTTCGTGGTAAGCATTTTCCGCTTCGAGATAATCACGAATATCTTGCGGCAGCAGCGAAGGCTCGTGCATCACCTCTTGCCAGTTATCGGCCTTGAGCCAATGATAATCATCCACCCGCGAAATACCGTGAACTGTTGAATGGTGGGAGCGTTTTTCAGCGCGCGGTGGTTTTAATGTCATTCGTCTTCATCTTCCAGAATAAATTCTAAGGCAACACCATTGATGCAATAGCGCAGGCCAGTGGGTTTAGGGCCATCTTCAAACACATGGCCGAGATGCGCTTTGCAATCAGCACAATGAACTTCCACGCGGGTCATAAATAATTTGCGGTCCGTTTCAGTGCCAATGGCTTCGGGCACCACGGGTTCATAAAAGCTGGGCCAGCCAGTGCCTGAATCAAATTTTGTATCAGATGGAAAAACCGCATTGCCGCAACACACGCAATGAAACATGCCATCACGTTTTTCAGAATTGAGCGGGCTCGTGCCAGCCCGTTCCGTACCGTGTTCGCGCGTCACATGATAAGCATCGGGTGAAAGCTGCTTGCGCCATTCCCCATCTGGTTTTTCAACAATGCTCATACGGCATCTCCTTAGCTCGTCCAATCTGGGCATTTAAACTTGATTTGTGAAGTTGCAAACCCGCTTATTTTTACCATGTGTTAACTATGCCAGCAAACGGATCACCGCCAAAAGCATTGAATGCACCCAAGTTAATCAAGTTTGAAACACTCTTGCGCTTTGGTGGGTTGGGAAGAGTGGGAGAAATACGGATCTATGTCTGAGTTTGCCGAAGCGCAGGGAGTGAACCCTGTGACAGCCATGCCGCCAGCCTTGGGTGGATTGGTCGTCAATGCTTCTGCACATCCTAAGCCCAGATCAGTTTCGGCGGATTCGTTCCGCAAACTCACGGCTCTTCTTAAAAAGCCAGATCAGATTCCATCTTTAACGCTGGTTGTCATTGAACCAGTAGTAGTCGTGCCGCCAATTATTACGCATTTGCCGGCTCCACCACCCATTTTGCCTGCCCCTACCGCTGTGGAAGCAGTACCCGTAGCAATTGTGTCAGCACCAGTGTCAGTTCCAGAAGCGGAATTTGCCGCCAAGGCCCCGCCACCTTTTGAGGTTTTGGCCCCACCAACTGTCATTAAGTCCGAAGTGCAAAAGTCGCGGCCATCTATTTTGCGCACCAAACAGCGCGATGCTTTTGCTCAAACGCCAAGCGCCATTGTTACAAGGCCACCAGAACCAGTCATTGCGCAAACGCCGCAACAGGAACTTGAATCAGCCGAGCTTGCAAGATCGCTGTTAGATATGATGTCGGCCAGCAACAGCAATGGCTTACCGCAAGAGCGCGCTCTCGCTGCTGATACGCTTTTGCGCATGGTGCCAAGGCTTCCATTAAAGTCATTGCTTATGTTGGCTGAACGCTTGTGTTTAATGGACAATCCGCCACAACTCATCGTAGCAAAACTGATCATCGACCCGCGTATTGAAGTGTCAGGCCCTCTGCTAGAAGAATGCTCGCAAATCACCGATGAAGTTCTAATTGCAGTTATCAATGAAGGCGTTCCAGCCAAACGCCGTATGATGGCAAGACGGCGCAAAATAAGCCGGGCCGTTGCCGCACAACTTGTTCAAACCGCCGATCCTTCAGTGCTGCTCACCTTGGTGCGCAATGCCAGCGCTGAAATTCCACATGAGAGTTTTATTGAGCTTGTGCATTTTGCCAGTGAACAATCAGATCTCTTAGCACCACTTTGCACCAGACCAGATTTGCCAGTGCCCTTCGCCTTTGAACTATTTTGGCCAGCACCAGCACAGCTTCGCCGCTATTTGCTTAGTCGCTTCCTTACAGATTCGGAGACATTGACAAAAATTTTGAAGATCGCTCTGGTTGGCAATGGCGAAGAAAGTGTTGGAAATTCTTTCCCTGATCCAGAAAAAATAAAAGCGGCTTTGCAATTGGCTGCCGATGGCAAAATGGATGAAGCCGCAAGCGCTATTGCTGAATGCGCGCAAATAAATATGGCCACAGCTGAGCGCATCTTGTCTGATCATCAGGGCGATCCGCTCGCGGCCCTATTCAAAGCTGTTGGCATTCCTCGCGTTATTGCTGGTGAAATGTTGGCTCATGCCGCAACCACAATTCTCGATCCAGCGCGTGATCCTGAAGAATTGCCATCGCTCTTTGGTTCACTCTCCTTTAATAAAGCGCGTATCTTGCTCACCTATTGGGATTGGGCCACACTGCAGTCTGGACCTTATGCCCCACTGAACTAAGGACGACTTGTTTTGGAACCCAACATAACACTGGCAAAGCTGGCCGCCGATATTATTGCGGCCTATGTTAGCAAACATGAAGTGCCGCGCTCAGATTTACCAAAGCTGATCCATGATGTGTTTGAAGCTCTAACTTCAGCGATCGAAGGCAAGAAGCCCAGCCCCGCACTGGCCATTTCCAATAGCAACAAGAAAACTATATTCCCTGATTATTTGATCTGCCTTGAAGATGGCAAACGTTTCAAATCTTTAAAGCGCCATCTGCGCACCGCCTATAAACTTTCGCCTGAACAATACCGCGCCAAGTGGAATTTGAGCGCCGACTACCCAATGGTTGCACCGAATTATGCCAAGACCAGGTCAAGTTTGGCGCGTAACAGTGGCCTTGGAAAAAAATCACCAAAACCAAAATAGTTTGTTTTTTTGATTCCTCTGACTCTTGCGGATCAGAAATTATGGATTCATAAAGAATGAGTCGGTGGGTGGCACCGATTCGAGGGCGATAGGGGCGGCGGTGAATAAAAAAATGGATGCAAGCGCATTCCGTGCACAATTAATTGTGCCGGAACAACGCCAGCTATATGATTATTGGTTGAAAGCTTGTGCTGGCCGCAAGATGCCAACGCGCGCTGACATTAACCCAGCCGCAATTCCACGCATTTTACCGGGGCTTTCCCTCATTGATGTGAATTCAGATTTCGGCAAATGCCGCGTGCGCTTGGCTGGAACCAAGCTGCGCGAAATTTATGATCGTGAAATCACCGGCCAGTATATTGAAGATTTAGATTGGGGCGATAAGCGCGACTATTGGTTGGCCTCATATAACCGCGCCATCGAAAGCGGCCTGCCAACTCAAGGCGTTCTCAAAGGCCCACGCAATCACAAAGAACATCTTGTGCAATACTGGTTGAAACTGCCACTGGCTGATGCGTCAGGCATCAAAGTGGCCATGCTGCTGTGCTATGATAATTTTGTGCCAGCAACCGAACGCTTGGAAATTCATCAACTCGGAATCTCGGCTTAAGAGCCCTCATCCTACGCCATTTTTTCAAAATGGCTTTCCTTCGGGCACCTTCTCCCATTTGTAAGGACAAACGGGCGAAGGCTATTTATGTTTGCCTTCTCCCGTGCGCCTTCGCATGGGAGAAGGTGCCGACAGGCGGATGAGGGCTCTTTCTTTGATGGTAGCATCAACATAAACTAGGCATTGATTTCGTAAATAGGAATTTATATACAGTCTCTATAAACAGGAGAGTGTGTATGACCGACGAAGATTTCTCGATTGATACTATTGCCGCCGAAAGCCCTTTGCTGCGGCTTTTTCTGGGCAAAAGCACCGGTGGCAAAGCCTATATTGATCTCAATCAATTCAAAGCAGGTGAAAAATTACGCAATGATTTTGAGCGCGCCCACCTGATGCAGCGCACCACGTCAGCCTATTCAGAATCAGCTGGTTCTGGCGGCAGACACTGGCAGCAGAGCGATAACAGTATTGCCAAACTCAATGATAATGCCATCGCCGCCCGCCAACGCCTGCAACATGCTTTCAGCGCAGTGGGGCCGGAGCTTTCAGGAATTCTTTATCAAGTGTGCTGTGTGGCTTCAGGTTTTGAACATGCCGAAAAAATTCTGGCCCTGCCAGCTCGCAGCGGCAAGGCGGTGCTGGCACTTGGTCTCACAAGGTTAGCCCGCCATTATGGCTTAATAAAAATCCACCGCCCCGAAAAACATGCAAGCATTTCGCATTGGGCGGTTGATGATTATAGGCCCGCTATAAGCCCACCCGCGCATCAGCCTTAATCCGCGCCACCATCGAAGCAAGGCCATTGGAACGTTGCGGCGTAAGATGGTCTTTCAATCCAAGCTTGGCAAAAATTGAAGGTGTATCAACAGCCTCAATCTCAGACACAGTGAGAGGTTCAAAAATCAAGAAGGCAATGGCAATTAAACCTTTGACAATCAGCGCATCGCTGTCGCCTTGCAGTTTGATGTGATTGCCTTCGATTGTGGAGAAAATCCAAACCTGGCTGGCACAGCCGCTCACTTTGGTGGCGGGTGTTTTCAGCGCATCATCCATCGCGGGCAAGGCGCGGCCAAGCTCGATCACATAGCGGTAACGTTCTTCCCAATCATCGAGAAATTCAAAATCGGAAATCAGCTCGTCAAGTTTCTGGCTCATGTTCTAATGAGATAGGCAGGCTTTGCTGTGAACTCAACCTTTTTTCGGTTGCTTCTTGCCTTGCCACTCCGGCAATAGATCATCGATCCGCAAAGTTGAACCACTTGCATCAGCCGATGCAACAACACGATCAACGCTGCTGGTACGAATTGGATCAGCATTGGCAAGATTCCGAGGAACTTTTACCAGCTTAGGCTTGTCACTCGAAGACTCACTGGCCCATTCATAAAGCAGCTTGGCATTATATTTAGCTTTGCTTTCCAAACCCGCAGCAAGATATTGCGCAGTCACACACACTTGCGGTTTGCGTTCACAAAAGCCTTTGAAATCTGAAACGGTTTCGGCAGCAGCGGAAATATAAGCCCAACTATTGGCATCCACTGGCTGGCCAGAACCATCTTGTTCCGAATGTGGTGGCGAAGGCAACGCCAACAACGTGCCTCCAACAACAAGCGATTTAATTATAAATCCCATAGCGCATCCCAACTTTGCGTTTCTCTTGTTCTTTTATAGCACAGAGGTTTTGCGCTTGCGTGAAGGCTGCCGAGTCGAATTGATTCAATTGAGCGCCAAATTTGCGCAACTGCTTTAAGCCACCATTAACCATGACAATTTTGCGCAGAGCACAATCCATTCAAACCGGCACTGCGAAAGGAGCTGTTAACCTAAACACTGGCAAATTGATTTCTGAACTATAAGTTTGGTTGAGGTTTGGCGTGCGTAAAATGCGGGATGTGATTGATGATGATGAGCGGAAGCTAAAACCGACATCGCTGCTTATGCTCACATCGGCAACCATTCTCGGTGGCATGATTATTTATAATGCGCTGGCCGCCAATGGCTCTAGGCCCTTGCCTTTGCATGCCAGCACGAGAATGGAAGTAAGCGTTCCGGAAACCTCATCCAACACCGTTGTCTTTAAATATGATGTAAACGTTGAAAGTATTCAGCGCGAACTTTTAGCAACCGGCCACTATAAAGGCTTGGTTGATGGTGTGATGGGCCAGCGCACCCAATTGGCTATTAAAAACTACCAGCACGACAATGCCTTGCAAAAAACCGGGCAAGTGAGCATCGAGCTTATCAATCACATTCGTTACACGCGAAAAATTAAAGCAGCAGCAGAGTTCACTGGAAGTTTGGACCCATTACCAGAAGCAGCCGACGCACTTGTTATGAACCTTCAGACCAAACAAACTATTGCCACCAAGCAAAACAAGCAACAGCAAGTGTTGCGAGCGCAAATGACTTTGGCAAATCTTGGCTATGACTTGGGCGAGCCTACAGGAGCAATGAATGAGCAGACCCGTGCTGCAATTTTGAAATTCCAAATGGACAGTGGCTTGGCAATGGATGGCAAAGTTGATCTGAGCCTTCTGACGGCTTTAGCAAAGTCCAGCAATTGACCAACGTAAAGTGCGGTTGAAATCAGAAATCTGGGTGGCGGCACTGCTCAGGCGCTGCCAATCGCAAGGTTTTTATGGTGCCGTCATTCGTAAAGGTGCCGCTGAAGCTGGCACTGTTTACATAATCATCAATCATTTGAATGGCACCTGCGATTTGCTCTCACCCGCACCCGGGCCTTCCTATGATGATGAAGGCGAACGCCGCTTTGTCAAAGCATCACCAACACCCATTGCGATGAATGAGGTGGACACCATAC
>JAYUPT010000078.1:0-11819 GCA_043759965.1 Aestuariivirga sp.
GTGAAAATCCAAGTGGACACTGAACCACGGTCGCTGGAAAACAAGGCAGCCTTGGTCCACACGGCGATCAAGGCTTCTTGTGCCAAATCTTCGGCCAGCTCGGAATTATAGCCTTTTCGCATCATAAAACTTTTCACGCGCGGGGCAAAATGATCAAACAATTCTGCAAAAGCACTGCGATCGCGTGACTGTGCAACGCGGTGCAAGAGCACTGCGTAGATATCATTGCGCTGGCCGCTGGTGCGAGGGTCAGCCATGGTCACCGAGGGCATGAAGACAAAACTTTATCAATTACCTAGACCTCTTTTACGGTTGTTCAGGCGATGTGGATCACTGCAACTTGCGTTCAATTTTTTCATTGAATTCTTTTACAAACACCTGCTTCTTGCCTTCATAGGCTTCGATCTTGCCCCATACAATCCAATGGGTTTTGGTTGCTGTCAATCGCCCATAAGTTTCGGTGCGGATTTCCCAGGTGCCGCGTTTTCTTCCTTCAGTCCAATGGGTTTCCATTTTGGCTGATAACGGATCATCGGGCATGATCGAATAGTTTTCGCGTCCAGTGCCAGAAACAATCATGTCGATTGCTTTGATATGTTGGGTGCCAAAATCATCAATAATTTCGAGTTTGGTTTCTCCAGTTTTAGCGTCCATTGTCACTTCACGTTTGTGCCAAGGCATCTTGAGCTCTTTCATAGCTACAGGTGCAGCTGCTTCAGGACCGGCAAAGACAATCTTTTTCTCGTGCTCAATTTTTTTGCGAATGGGCAAATGCAGTTCTGATTTCGCTGTGTGGACCGTGAGAGCCACTGCTTCAGGTGCAGGCCACATCATTGGAAAGTAAGATGTAGAAATCGACACGCGCAGTTTGTGACCCTTCGGAATCTTCCATGCGATGTCATCCATTTTAATTTTCATTGTGTACCGCATACTTGGCACGAGGGGCGAAGGCGCCTCACGGCTGTCGCGCATACACAAGTTCTGCAAATGATAGGTGATGCGGGAAACTTCACCTGATGGCCACACATCATTCAAGCGAATGGCAATATGGGCCACGGGCTTATCAACTGAGAATTCTAAAGTGATGGTAGGTTGGCCGACAATATCAATATCATCAGCCAATGCCGGGCTATCAAAACAGATGGATTGGGAATCATCTTTCGCTTGGTCGCCGGGAAATTCTGGGCCCAGCCAAATGATGCAATATTCTCCGCCATCAAAGCCGGTGTTTTGCTTTGATGTGATGGTGAAAGATCTATCATCAGCGGCAGCAGAAATGCCTTTTGAACTGAGCGCCCAAGATTTGGTTTCGGTGTTGCCAAAACCCCAATAAGAGTCACCAATCCAGCGGCCAGCAATTTCCTCAGGAAATTTTCCGGGCTTGTAGGCATCCATCACATAAACGCGGTAGTCCGGCTCTTCATGCACCTTGGTGTTCACGTCTTTCAAATAATGGTCCCACCAGCGCAGCATTTCTTGTAAGAAACCGATCTTGGGATTAGGCACAGCAAAATGCGGGTATTTATGCGCCCATGGACCGATAATGGCTTTGCGCGGGCAACGGAGGCCCCGCATCATGCGCGGAATAGCATTGGAGTAGGCATCGTTCCAGCCGCCAACAACCAGTGTCGCTGCAGTTATTTTGCCAAAATCTTCGCACACAGAAGCATGTTTCCAATAGGCATCGCGGTGTGGATGCTGCAGCCACTGGATCAGCCAAAACGGTTCGTTCTCCAAACGCTCCATCCACATTTTGCGCCATTTATTGCCGACAACTTTTGGATCTGGCGGACGCGAAGAATAGGCCAGCATGGTTGCGGCCCAGCCTAAGTTTTCATTCAGCAGTGTTCCGCCCTTATAATGAATGTCATCTTCATAGCGATCATCAGTGGAGCAAATGGTGACGATGGCTTTGAGCGCTGGCGGTTGCCTTGCCGCCACTTGCAACGCATTAAATCCACCCCACGAGATGCCAAACATGCCCACTTTGCCGGAGCACCATTTTTGTTTAGCAAGCCATGCAATCACTTCCAGCGCATCGTCATGTTCTTGCTTGGTGTATTCATCTTCGATCAGACCTTCAGCATCACCGGAGCCTCGCATATCGACACGAACAGAGGCATAGCCATAGCCCGCCAGATAAGGATGGGTCAGTGCATCACGCACATGGGTGCCATCGCTTTTCCGATAAGGTAGATACTCAAGCAGTGCTGGCACAGGATTTTTTTCGGCATCCACAGGCAAAAACATGCGGGCCGCCAGTTTTACGCCATCAGACATCGTGATCCAGAAGTTTTCAACTTCTTTGGTTTTGCGGGGAAACTTGGTGACGGTTTTAATGGCCATGATGTGCTCTTGCTTTAATTAAGTGCGTTGGAAATTACTAACCCTCCTCCTTTAAGCCGTCACCCTCGCGAAAGCGGGGGGGGCCAACTTCAACCAGCGCACTGTGCTGAAAGTTGGATTCCCGCCTACGCGGGAATGACGGTAAAAGGGGCGAGTGAGCCAACCAAACATTCTCAAACCACTATGCAGCAAAACCCTTGATGGCCGCAATGATTGCTTGAAACGAAGCTGCGGCAGGTTGGCTCATATGGCGGGCGCGCAAAAATGCGTGAACCAGCAAAGGTTCTTCGCGCACCGTGGCTTTGCCTCCCGCGGCGATCAGCTTTGCCGCATATTCGGATGAATCATCGTGTACGGGATCAAGACCTGCGGCTACTAAAAAGGCCGGAGGCAAATTTTTGAAATTTGTTTCGTTCAATGGTGCAGCATATTTATGCTCGCCACCTTGATAGGTCTGGCGATAATAAATTTCATCTTGCGTGGTAAAGCCTGGGGCATTCGCTTGTGAAATATATGAGCCCTTGCTCATATCACCACCAAGACCCGGATAGATTAGAATTTGGCCAGCAACATGTGGTCCGTTTTCATCACGCGATTTTAAACAAAGCGCTGCAGAAAGATTTCCGCCTGCACTGTCGCCCGCCACAATACAGGGTCCAATTGCGCTCAACACGGCCGCGCAATCAATTAAAGCTGCCGGAAATGGATGCTCAGGGGCCAAGCGATATTCAACCGCCGTCACCTCGACATTTGAGCCCTCCGCCAATTCCGCACAAATATCATCGTGGCTCTCAAGTCCACCCACCACTTTACCTCCACCATGAAGATAAAGCAGTTTTGCTGTTGGAGATTTGGGCGTGTAGCGGCGGCAGGAAATTTCACCAACTTTGAAATCTGCGACTGCAATAGAACTGGGTCGTGGTTTTCTGAAATGCGCGCAGTAGCTATTATAGAATTCGCGCTGCTCGGCCATGGTGAAATTCACAGCATCAGCCGGATAGAATTCATCGCCAGCGATCAAAAAATCGCGGATGCCGGGGTCTATTAAATCGCCGTACTTGTAAGGTACATTGTTCATTCTTTTGTTCTCTCTCCTCGCTTGCGGGGAGGGCCGGGGTGGGGTGGCGATGGCCTCAAAATCTGAAGTTCTCGCTGCCCCATCCGGCGCTTCGCGCCACCTTCCCCCTTCCGGGGGAAGGAGAATTATATATTTACACTTGTCGCAGCGTTTCTAATCGCCTTGATATTCGCTGCATAATCATTGCCTTTGAAAATGCTTGATCCGGCCACCAGCACATTGGCGCCAGCTTTTACGATTGCGCCGGCATTTTCTGCTGTTACACCGCCATCAACTTCAATATCGATATTGCGGCCTGCCACGAGTGCTTTTGTTTGGCGGAGTTTTTCGAGCATGGCAGGAATGAAGCTTTGCCCGCCGAAGCCTGGGTTCACTGTCATAATGAGAATGAGATCAAGGCGGTCGATCACATGTTCTAAAACTGAAACTGGCGTTGCCGGATTCAACGCCACGCCCACTTTTTTGCCCAAGCTTCTGATGGCTTGCAATGAGCGATCGAGATGTAGGCCAGCTTCCGCGTGAACCGTGATGAGATCAGCACCAGCGGCGGCAAACTGTGCCAGATAAGGATCGGCCGGAGAAATCATTAAATGCACATCGAAAAGTTTCGATGTCACTTTGCGGATAGACTGCATCACTGGCGCCCCAAAAGTGATGTTGGGCACGAAATGCCCATCCATTACGTCAATGTGAATCCAATCAGCGCCGCCTTTGTCGATGGCGATAACTTCATCGCCGAGTTTGGAAAAATCAGCGGCGAGGATGGAGGGGGAAATAAGGAGGGGGCGCATTTTCATGCACCCCTTGTAGTTGGAAAAATCACTCAGGTGAAGCGATTAGATCAATTTTCCCATTGCAACTGCTGTGTCGCTCATGCGGTTTGAGAAGCCCCACTCATTGTCGTACCAAGTCAAGATACGAACTAAAGTGCCTTCGACAACCTTGGTTTGATCCATGTGGAATGTTGAAGAATGTGGATCGTGGTTGAAGTCGATCGACACGTTTGGTGCCAATGTGTAGCCCAAGATGCCCTTCAAGTGACCATCAGCAGCAGCTTTGATTGCAGCATTGATTTCTTCAATAGTTGTGGCGCGTTTTGCAACGAACTTGAAATCGACCACAGAAACGTTAGGCACTGGAACACGGATTGAGGTGCCGTCTAATTTGCCCTTCAATTCAGGAATAACCAAGCCAATAGCTTTGGCAGCACCGGTTGAAGTTGGGATCATAGACATGGCAGCAGCGCGGCCACGGTAGAGGTCCTTGTGCATTGTATCCAAGGTTGGTTGATCGCCAGTGTAGGCATGGATGGTGGTCATGAAGCCATGGTCAATGCCAACAGCTTTGTGAAGCACGCTGACCACCGGGGCCAAGCAGTTTGTGGTGCAGGACGCGTTTGACACCACGATGTGATCGGCTTTGAGGTCTTGATGGTTCACACCATAAACCACTGTGAAATCCGCGTTATCGCAAGGTGCTGAAACCAGCACGCGCTTTGCACCTGCAGTGAGATGGGCCGAGGCTTTATCTTTGGCGGTGAAAATGCCGGTGCATTCCAAAGCGATATCCACGCCCAAATCTTTCCAAGGCAGGTTGGCTGGATCGCGGTGGGCGGTTACTTTGAATGTGTCTGAGCCGATGTTGATGGCATCGCCATTCACCTTCACTTCATGCGGGAAGCGGCCATGAACCGAGTCAAAGCGCAACAAATGAGCATTGGTTTCAACCGGGCCCAGATCATTGATGCCGACGATGTCAATGTCTTTGCGGCCTGATTCATAAATGGCGCGCACTACATTGCGGCCGATGCGGCCGAAGCCGTTAATTGCTACTCTTACCTTAGCCATGGGAACTCCTCGTTGATGACTTTTGAATTCGTGAAGGGGCTTATAACGAATTTATTGCAATGCGAAAGTCTAAAATGAGGGGCGTACATCAAAATCTTAAAACAGGTGCGATGTTGCGCCACAAGATGATTTTGTAAAGTCTCTCTTAAGATGCTTCCCATGAGCGACCATGAACTGAGATTTATTTTAAACAATGAATTGCATGGGCGGCCCGGGCTGCCGGTGAAAGCACCAGCCCGCGTCACCCATCTGGCTTACACATTGACGGCAAACGATGCTGATCCCTTGGTGCATGTTTCGCAGCTTTTTCAAAAATTTGAAAAGCCAGTGCCGGACGCTGGCGCGGTTCATCATTCTGGCCAGATTGCAAATGGGCTTTTTAAGTTTGAGCGCCATGGCGAGTTTTACCGCATAAGTGTCACGGTTGAAGGCAAGCAGGCGGGTGGCGAAGCGATTTCTAACTTGCCTGCCGATTGGGTGGCTAGCCTTCCCGGCAAAAGGTTGGTTGCCATTCACACCCATATTTTGAGCAAGGCCAACAAGGTGCCAAGTGCTGCTGACCTGCTTGATATATTTGGCCATGATGAACTGGCGTGTTCAGCTGTGAACCAAGGCCAAGCGCTGGTGTGGACCGATTTTCGCATTGCCGCTGATGGTTACAGCCGGATGATTGTGCATGATAAGGGCCTGTCACCGATGCGGCTTGGGCGCTTAACCCGCCGCCTGCATGAGCTTGAAACTTACCGCATGATGGCGCTTCTGGCTTTTCCGTTGGCGCGGGCTTTGCAGCAACGCTTGGGGCCTTTAGAAAATTCATTGTCGGCCACAATCACTGATATGCTTTCTGCCAAGGGAGCTGAAGAAGACGAAAAATTACTGGTGGACCTCAGCACCATTGCGCGCGATGTGGAGGAACTTTCCAATCGTTCAAGCTATCGCTTTGCCGCAGCACGGGCTTATGGAACTTTGGTGGCCAAGCGCATTGCCGAATTGGGCGAGGAACGCGTGATGAGTTATCAGCGGCTTGGTGTGTTTCTGGATCGGCGTTTTAGCCCAGCCCTTGCCACATGCGCAGCGGTTGCTGACCGCATTTCAGGCTTGGCGGTGCGCAGTGAACGGGCCAGCAATCTTTTACGAACACGGGTTGATATTGCGTTGGAAGGCCAGAACCAACAATTGCTGCGCTCGATGGAGGCCAGTTCGCGCCGCCAATTAACATTGCAGCAAACTGTGGAAGGCCTCTCAGTGGTGGCGATCAGTTATTATGCCATCAGCATTTTTGCCAAGCTGGTGGATGGGAGTGCCCATTATATGCCGTGGGTGAATGGGGATCTGGTAAAGCTCGCCTCCATTCCTTTTATTCTGATAGGCGTGTGGTTGGGTCTTAGTCGGTTGCGGAAAAAATTGGCCTAATAAATATTTGTTGTCATCCCGATGAACATCGGGACCCAGACTTTCAACAAGCACTTAACTCAGGTTACTGGGTCCCGTCTTTCGACGGGATGACAAAATAAAAATGAATTTAAGGCTTGGTCCACTTTCCATTCTTGGCGGATGATTTTACGCAAGCCTCTATGAAGGCCATGCCCGCAACACCATCTTCAATGCCGGGGAAATCAACGTCTTTGTCAACTTTTTTGCCAGCACGTTTGGCTTCAATGGCTCTGGCCACTTCCGTATAGATATTGGCAAAACCTTCGAGATAGCCTTCAGGGTGGCCACCGGGAATGCGCGTCACACGGTTTGCCGCCGCATTGGCTCCAGCCCCACCACGGGTGATGAGGCGCTTGGGTTCACCAAACGTCGTCACCCACAAATAATTTGGATCCGCTTGGGTCCACTCCAAGCCGCCCTTGGTGCCGTAAACGCGCAGCTTCAAACCATTCTCATGGCCGGGGGCCACTTGGCTGGCCCAGATCATGCCTTTGGCACCGCCTTTATAACGCAGCAGAACACTCACGTTATCATCCAGCTTGCGGCCCTTCACAAAGGATGTGAGATCAGCAGAAAGCTCTTGCAATGTGAGGCCGGAAACATATGTGGCGAGCTGATAGGTGTGCGTTCCAATATCACCCACACAGCCGCCAGCACCTGAACGCTTGGGATCAGTGCGCCAAGCGGCTTGCTTCTGGCCAGATTTTTCCAAATCTGTTGTCAACCAATCTTGTGGATATTCGCCTTGCACAAGTCGGATTTCACCAAGCTCACCAGCGGCCACCATGGCCTTGGCTTGGCGGATCATCGGATAGCCGGAATAATTATGAGTGAGAGCGAAAATTACATTTTTATCTTTTGCTAGTAGTTTTTCGAGTGCCAAAGCTTCCTTGAGGTTGAGCGATAAGGGCTTATCGCAGATCACATGAATGCCAGCTTCAATGAAAGCTTTGGCAGCAGGAAAATGCATGTGGTTTGGTGTGACGATGGAAACAACTTCAATGCCATCAGAACGCTTAGCCTCGGCCTTGGCCATGGTTTTGAAATCTGTGTAGCTGCGATCTTCGGCCAAGCCCAATTCAGCTCCTGACGCTTTGGCCCGCGCTGCATCTGATGAGAGCGCACCTGCCACGAGTTCATATTTATCATCAATGCGCGCGGCGATGCGGTGGACTGCGCCAATAAATGCGCCCTGCCCGCCACCCACCATGCCATAGCGAATGCGGCCGGTGTTCTTTGAAGTTTTGCTGCCTGTGATTGCCATTGTGTAGTCTCCCAAATATCAAATTCCCCCTCAGTCCTTCGGACAGCTCCCCCAAGCAAGTTGGGGGAGCGTATTGTTTATGCCCTCCCTCAGCTCTGCTGGGGGAGGTGCCCGAAGGGCGGAGGGGGCCTCTTCCTTAAATCCCCAACATCCGCTTAATCTGCGCCTTGTTATCAGCGCCACCGCTGGCAAAATCATCAAAGGCTTTGCCTGTGGTTTGGATGAGATGCGATGCAATGAATGGCGCACCTTCAGCTGCACCTTGATCAGATGATTTCAAGCAGCATTCCCATTCCAGCACGGCCCATGAATTATAATCATATTGCGCGAGTTTCGAGAAGATGGCGCTGAAATCAACTTGGCCATCGCCCAATGAGCGGAAGCGACCAGCGCGTTTTACCCATGGCTGGAAGCCGGAATAAACCCCCTGCCTGCCAGTTGGGTTAAACTCGGCATCCTTCACATGATAGGCGCAGATGCGCTCGTGATAAATATCGATGAAGTCCAAATAGTCCAGCTGCTGCAACACAAAATGCGAAGGATCATAGTTGATCTGGCAACGCTTATGACCTTTGAGGCGGTCTAAGAACATCTCGAACGTGATGCCATCCATCACATCTTCGCCGGGATGAATTTCAAAACCTACGTCAACGCCATTTTCATCCATCACATCGAGCAAAGGCTTCCACCGTTTGGCAAGTTCATCAAAGCCTGCTTCGATCATACCTGCTGGGCGCGGTGGCCACGAATAGAGATAAGGCCAGCAGAGTGCGCCTGTGAAAGATACAGTCGAATGCAAGCCCAGATTCTTCGACGCTTTTGCAGAAAGTTTCACTTGCTCACATGCCCAAGCTTGGCGGGCTTTTGGATTGCCGCGCACTTCAGGTGGCGCAAAGGCATCAAAGGCTTCGTCGTAAACGGGATTGACCGCTACAAGTTGGCCTTGCAAATGAGTTGAGAGTTCGGTGATCTCAATGCCATATTTCTTGGCAGTGCCTTTTAGCTCATCGCAATAGGTTTTGGATTCAGCAGCTTTCTTCAAATCCATCATGCGGCCATCCCATGTTGGAACTTGCACGCCCTTGTAACCCAATGACGCCGCCCATTTGCAAATCCCGTCAAATGAATTGAACGGTGCTGCGTCACCCGCAAATTGCGCCAGAAATATCGCTGGGCCTTTAATGTTTCCTGCCATAGTTTATTTCCTTTACTAAACCACCCCACCAACCGTCATTCCTGCGAAAGCAGGAACCCAGCTTTCTTGCAACTCACTCGGAACTAGCTGGTTTCCTGCTTTCGCAGGAATGACGGAGAGGGGGTGTAGATTTTTACGTTAAACGTTATTCAAAAGTCCTTCGATATATTCTTGGCGGCCTGAAACGGGTTCAGGTTCGATGCCTTCCTTATGCACACGCGCGGCAATGCCATCAAGTGTGGCACCCTTTTCAAGCATGGCACTGTTTTGTGGATTAGACCATTTGGCATAACGCTTATCAATAACGGCGGCCACTTTGCCATCGTTGATAATTTTAGCCGCATTCAAAAGCCCGCGTGCACATGCATCCATCGATGTCACATGGCCATGCAGTAAATCATCAGGATCAAGCGATTGACGGCGGATTTTTGCATCGAAGTTCATGCCACCTGTGGTGAATCCGCCCGCCTTGATCACTTCGAGCATCATTAAAGTGAGTTCTGGAACATTCATGGCAAACTGGTCCGTATCCCAGCCCACTTGATAGCCACCTCTGTTCAAATCCAGCGAACCGAAAACACCAAGCGAAGAAGCCAAAGCAATTTCGTGCTCGAATGTATGGCCTGCCAAAATTGCATGGTTTTGTTCGATGTTCATTTTCACATCATTTTCTAGGCCATAAGACTTTAGCAAGCCATAGATGGAGGCCACGTCATAATCATATTGATGGGTGGATGGTTCCTTGGGCTTTGGTTCAATGAGGATGGGGCCCTTGAAACCGATCTTATGTTTATACTCCACCACCAATGATAAGAAGCGGCCTGCTTGTTTCAGCTCTTGGCCAATCTTGGTGTTGATCAGTGATTCATAGCCTTCGCGGCCGCCCCACATCACATAGTTTTCACCACCGAGATCATGGGTCACATCTAACGCGTGTTTCACTTGCGCTGCGCAATAGGCAAACACATCAGGATCAGGGTTGGTTGCAGCACCCGCCATAAAGCGGCGGTTGGAGAACATGTTGGCGGTGCCCCAGAGCAGCTTCTTATTATCAGAAGCCATTTTCTTTTCGAGAATTTTAGCAATCGCCGTCACATTCGCATTGAACTCTTTCAGAGAGTTGCCTTCAGGCGCAATGTCGAGATCGTGGAAGGTGAAATAATCAATATCGAGCAAGCGCAGAGTTTCAAATAAAATTTCTGTCTTGGTGCGCGCTGCCGCCATCGGGTCGGCATCATGGTGCCATGGGCGGTTGAATGTTTCCCCGCCGAAGGGATCACCACCTGGCCAACATAAAGTGTGCCAATAGCAAACCGCAAAGCGCAAATGTTCGCGCATGGTTTTGCCAAGAATTTTTTGTGTCGGATTATACCAGCGGTAGGCGAGATCGTTAGAGGTATTCGGACCTTCATATTTAATGGGTTCCGAAATTGAATAAAATTTAGACATGTTAGATTCCTTTAATCGCTGGATAAATTTTTGTGTAACGTTGATAGGCCGCCTCGTAAGCCGCTTTAGCTTTTGCATCTGGCAGAATGGTTTTGGCAATTTTTGGTTTGGTGCAGACTGAACTATAAGAAGCGCCCGTTGCCGCAATAAGCCCCATGCGAGCCGCACCAAAGGCACCGCCCACTTCGCCCGACACTGGAAGATCAATTGGCACGCCTAATACTGTGGCAATAATTTTCAACCACAATTCTGATTTGGTGCCACCGCCCACCGCCATCACGCGCTTCACTGTGGAGCCTGCCCCTTTCAAGGCTTCCAGTGAATCGCGGAAGGCAAAGGCCACGCCATCCAACACAGCGTGAGTCATGGCTTTTGCGTCTGTCTCATGGCCAAGGCCGATGATGGCCCCTCTGATTTGTGAGTCGCCCGCTGGCGTGCGCTCACCTGAGAGATAGGGCAGGAACAGGGCCTCAGAGGGGCCAGTTATCTTGGTGCCCAGCGCCTTGGTGAGCTGCGGGGCCGGGGTTTTTAAAACCCCAGCCAGCCATTCCAAACTGTCAGTTGCCGAGAGGATCACACCCATCTGGTGCCATTTGCCTTGGGCGGCATGGCAGAAGGCATGAACGGCCTTGCTGACATTGGGGCTATAGCGATCATTAGAAACAAACATCACGCCTGATGTGCCAATTGAAATAAAGGCATCACCGTCATTGACCGCGCCAATGCCCATGGCAGAAGCGGCATTATCGCCACCGCCACCAGCAACCACTGGCCGCAGAGGCATACCCCAGACTTTAGCTAGAGCGGCTGAAATTTTGCCCGTCGCATCCGTGCCTTCATAAAGTTTTGGCATTTGATCAAGGCGCATGTGGGTGGCCTTCAACATGGCTTCAGACCAATCTCGTTTTTCAACATCCAGCCAATATGTGCCAGCGCTGTCAGACATGTCAGAAGCATAAACACCGGTCATGCGAAAACGTAAATAATCTTTCGGCAGCAACACTTTAGCAACCTTGTCAAAGACTTTCGGCTCATGTTTTTTAACCCACATCAATTTGGGCGCTGTGAAGCCTGCCAGCGGAATGTTTCCGGTGATCTCCATAGCGCGCGGTTCAGCCGCCAGAATATCTCTGCATTCCTCAAAGCTTCGCGCGTCATTCCATAATATGCAGGGGCGCAGCACTTTTCCGGCGGCATCGAGCAAGG
>JAYUPT010000079.1:0-11818 GCA_043759965.1 Aestuariivirga sp.
CAATCTTGTGCGGAATATCCGCACGAAAGCGAATGGCCTCGCCCTGTTTGCCATTCTTAACTTCCACACCAGCCGTCACTTCAATTTCGCCACTTACGATATAAAGATGCTCCACCGTGCCTTGTGGGTGGGGTTCAGATTCAAGAACTCCTTTCTGCTTGGCATGAAAATCATACCACTGAAAACTATCGACCAAGTTTAGTGGACCAACAATGGCCAATCGACAAAGGCCATCTTGGCTTTCCAAAATTGGAATGCCTGATTTGGTTTGATGGTCAACAAACAGTGAGGTTGAATCACCGCGCAACACTTCATCCACGGTGGTATCGAGGGCGCGCGAAAGCCTAATCACAGTCGATAATGTTGGATTTGTTTCGTTGCGCTCAATTTGCGAAATAATTGACTTTGCCACGCCAGATTGCTCCGACAATTCACCCAATGATAAGTTATAGGCCTTACGCAGACGTTGGATGGTTTTGCCAAGTTCGGCACCAGATTCGCCATTATTGGAAGGTGGAGATTTTGGCTTTGGACGAGTTGACATTCTGCTGTCCTTTGTTTAGAACTGGCGTTCTGTATAACGAACGATTTGGCATATGCAAGCAATTTGCGCTCAAAATAAGCGGTTTTCAATCTAAATCGCAGCATTTGGTGAAGATTGTTTTGTGCGGATAAACGAACGGAGACTTGAAGATGCGTTATTTCCCGATCTTTTTCGATCTTCAAGATCGCAAAGTCATCGTCGTTGGCGGGGGCGAAGAAGCCGTACGCAAAATTCGTTTATTGCTCAAAACCACAGCCAAAATCGCCGTTATCGCACCAGAACTCCATGACGAATTGAAAAACAATTCCCGTGTTGAATGGCTCTCAACAAAATTTAATGGTTATTTGTTGGAAGGTGCGGCGCTGGTTTACTCGTCAGTACCTGAACTCAATGCTTGGGTGAGCAAAGAAGCTCAAGCTCGCGGCATTCCCGTAAATGCCGTTGATCAAGCCGATATTTCAACCTTCCTCGTGCCCTCAATTGTGGACCGTGACCCGGTGATTATTGCCATTGGCACCGAAGGCACTGCTCCAGTTTTGGGTCAAGGGTTGCGCGCTAAAATTGATGCAACACTTCCGCAAAAATTAGGCCTTCTGGCGCGCCGCGCTGCTGGTCTTCGTGAGCGTATTGCGCGTGAAGTTCCGCATGGGCAGGTTCGACGTGGCTTCTGGCAGAAATTCTTTTTTGGTCCAGCGCGCGATGCTTTGTTTGAAGGTGATGATGTGGCCTTTGCGCTTGAAGTGAATGATGCCATTCACGATGCAGCAAGTTCAACACAGGGCTTGGTATCTTTCGTGGGTGCTGGCCCTGGCGATCCAGAGCTGCTCACACTCAAAGCCCAACGCAAGCTTTATGAGGCTGATGTGATTGTGCATGATCGCGCAGTTTCACCTGACATCTTAGAAATGGCAAGGCGCGATGCAACGCGAGTGGTTGCGGCACATAATTTGCGCGAATTGGAAAACTTGCTGGCCTCTTATGCAAAGCTAGGCAAACTTGTTGTGCGCTTGCTTGCAGGCCACGAACAAAACGAACAAGCCGCAGCCGAACAACATGGTTTAAAATGCCAAGGCATTTCAACTGATGTGGTGCCCGGATTGATTCAAGCAGCCGCGCAGCCAGAACTATCCCCCTTCCCCATTCGCCAAGATATTCAAGACGCAATTTTAAAGGCCGCATCATGAGCACGATAGAAAAAGGTCAAGTGATGACCGCCAACAGATTGCGCGATGGCGATGCTGTTTTCCTCACGCGCAGTGGCGTGTGGAGTGAAAAGATTGATGATGCTGTTCTGGCTTTGGAACCGCAAGCTTTGGCCGCTCTCGAATTACGGGCCGCTGATGATGTGAAAGCGACACTGGTGACGGGCCAGTACCTTTTTAAAGCTGAACGCATAGACGGCAAAATTCGCGCTGTTGAAATTCGCGAACGGATGCGCACCACTGGTCCAACCGTGAGGCTCGACCTTGGCAAACAAAAAGATGGAACAGCGGGCGCCTTCGCCGCTGTGGAGGTATAAGATGTATCGTTACGATGAATTTGATCACAAATTTGTGGCCGAACGCACTGCGCAATTTCGTGATCAGGCAGCGCGTCGCCTCTCTGGTGAAATCACTGAAGATGAGTTCCGCCCGTTACGTCTGATGAATGGTCTCTATTTGCAGCTTCATGCTTATATGCTGCGCGTGGCCATTCCTTATGGAACCTTGTCTGGCAAGCAAATGCGCCAGTTAGCTTACATTGCTGATAAATATGATCGTGGTTATGGCCACTTCACCACACGCCAGAATATTCAATATAATTGGATCAAGCTGGAAGACACGGCTGATATTTTGCAAGCCTTGGCCGATGTTGAAATGCACGCCATTCAAACTTCCGGCAATTGCATCCGCAACGTAACGACTGATCATTGGGCCGGTGCAGCTGCTGATGAACTGGCTGATCCGCGCCCGATTGCTGAGCTCATCCGCCAGTGGTCATCTTTACATCCTGAATTTTCATTCCTGCCGCGCAAGTTTAAAGTGGCCATCACGGGTGCGCCGCATGATCGTGCAGCCGTCAAGGTGCATGACATTGGCCTGCGCATGCACAAGAATGATGCCGGCGCTATTGGCTGGGAAGTGATGGTGGGCGGTGGCCAAGGCCGCACGCCGATGATCGCCGTGACAGTTCGTGATTTCCTACCAGAAAAAGAAGTGATCCCTTATCTCGAAGCTATCATGCGGGTTTATAATCTGTTTGGCCGCCGTGATAATAAATACAAAGCTCGTATTAAAATTCTTGTGCATGAATTGGGTGCAGAGAAATTCAAATCGGAAGTGGAGGCAGAATATGCCCGCCACCCGGCTCAATCCACCGAGGTTGACGAACGCGAATTGGCCCGCATTGCAAAATATTTTGCGGCACCGACTTATGAAAAACTTTCGCGCTTTGTGCCACATTTTGAAGAAGCCAAACGTACAAATCCTGAATTTGCTCGTTGGGCGAAAAACAATCTCGCTGCTCACTTGGTCGATGGTTATGCCATCGTTAACATTTCGCTGAAGCCCGAAGGCGGCATTCCGGGCGATGCCACGGGCGATCAAATGCGCGTGATGGCAACCTTGGCTGAGCGTTATTCCTTTGATGAGCTTCGCGTTAGCCACGCTCAAAACATTGTGTTAGCCCATGTGAAACTTGAAGATGTTTTTGCCGTTTGGGAAGCTCTTGTTGCGTCTGATATGGCCGCAGCAAATTATGGTTTGATTGGCGATATTATCGCCTGCCCCGGGCTGGATTATTGCGCGCTGGCAACGGCGCGTTCCATTCCTATCGCCCAAGCCATCAGCCGCAAATTTGCGGATGTAGCAACGCAAGAACATTATGGTGCCGTGAAGTTGAACATCTCGGGCTGCATCAACGCTTGTGGCCATCACCATGTTGGACACATTGGAATTTTGGGCCTCGATAAAAAAGGTGAAGAATTTTATCAAATCACCCTTGGTGGTTCGTCTTCTGAAAACGCTTCGATCGGCACCATCTTAGGGCCAGGCTTTGCCGCCCATGAAGTGCCAGATGCCATCGAAACCATTTTGAACACCTATGTAAAACTGCGGGCCGTTGGCGAAGAATTTTTGCACACTTACCGCCGCTTGGGCCCTGCCCCATTTAAGGAGGCTCTTTATGCCGCTGCTTAAAAATAATGCCTTCGTGGCTGATGAATGGACCGCGCTGACAGACGACGATGCAACACCAGATGGTGGCAAAATCATCGTGTCATTTGCGCGGCTCGCGAAAGAGTGGGACAGTTTGGCGAAATTTCCCGGTGTTCTCGGCGTGAAATTTGCCAATACTGATAAGGTGGAAGCACTGGCACCCTATCTCTCACAAATTTCTATAATTGTTCTGGCATTCCCTGCCTTCACCGATGGCCGAGCCTATTCACTTGCGCGTGGATTGCGGTTGGATGGTTATCGTGGAGAGCTTCGCGCTGAAGGCAATTTGTTGCCTGATCAATTGCAATATATGCGTCAAGTTGGGTTTGATTCATTTGAAGTGAGTGATCGTTTCCCGCTGCAATCATGGCAAGCGGCTGCTAACCAAATGTCACTAGCCTATCAACGCGGCCTCTTTCGCCATGAAACTGAGTTGGAAGTGTGGTCGCAACGGCACCAAGGTTTTGCGGCTTGGGAAGAACAACCCCATGCTGGCTAAATCTCCATCGATCAATAATGAAAATGATCTGCTCGAAGCCTATGCCGGCTTAGAGGGGCGTGACCTTATTCGTACCATTGCGCGCGACTATAAGGGTCGAGTGGCGTTGCTCTCTTCGTTTGGTGCTGAGTCTGCTGTGCTGCTTCATATGGTTTCGGAAGTTGATCGCGATTTGCCGATCATCTTTCTCGATACGTTAAAACTTTTTCCTGAAACCATTGCTTACCGCGACAGATTGGTGCGTGAATTGGGCCTGCGTGATGTGCGCGTGTTTCAGCCCAATGTAGCAGATATTGAAGGCGCTGATCCGGCAGGCACATTGCATTTGGCTAACCCAGATAAGTGCTGCAACATTCGTAAAACCTTGCCTATGGAAAAAGCTTTCAAAGGCTTTGATGTGATGATCTCTGG
The DNA here is from genome assembly GCA_043759965.1 of Aestuariivirga sp. GTDB lineage: Bacteria > Pseudomonadota > Alphaproteobacteria > Rhizobiales > Aestuariivirgaceae > Aestuariivirga. Next base: position 4,649 of record JAYUPT010000079.1, read on the forward strand.
CCGCAAGCGCTTCCATGGGGCAACGCGGGCTGATTTGAACTTTGTTTCCTTAGATGGTGAACGCTTGAAAGTGGAACCCCTTGCTGGTTTCACTGCACTCGATTTGCAAAGTTATATGGTAAACCATCAATTGCCTTCGCATCCGTTGAAACTCGCAGGTTACCACTCAATAGGTTGCATGCCACTCACTTGCACTTCCCCTGGCGGCAGCGCTGATAATCCTCGTGCCGGCCGTTGGATGGGTAATGATAAAATCGAATGCGGCATTCATTTTAGCGCCAACGGTAAAATCATTAGAACAGAAACACGGCCTTCGGCTGGCGTTTAACTTAGAGGCATCATGTCAGAATTTTGGTCTTTCGCACTTGTGGGCTTTTTTGCTCAACTGGTTGATGGCACTTTGGGAATGGGCTTCGGCGTTATTTCATCATCAGTGTTGTTGGCGCAAGGAATTCCGCCGGCACTTGCTTCTGCCAGCGTTAATGCAGCAAAATTGCCAACAACTTTTACAGCAGCAATTTCTCATATAATTCACAAAAACATTACACCAACCTTGATAATTGCCTTGTGCATTTTTGGTTCATTGGGCGGCGTTATTGGGGCCATTTTGCTCACAAGCTTGAAAGGCAAAATTCTGTTTCATCTCATCAACGCTTATCTTTTAGGCATTGGCGGCTTGATTATTTACCGTGGTTTAAGGAGCATCATTGCACATCGCATGCCCAAATTCTTTGCTCACGCAGTAGGCTTTGTGGGTGGCATGGTGGAAGGCATCGGCGGCAGTTGGGGCCCGATTGTAACGACTGGCCTTTTGGGTGCAGGTGTTGAATCACGCTATGCTATTGGCGCCACAAACATCGCCGAATTTTTTGTAAGCCTTTCAGTGTTTCTTGCCTTTGTCTTCGCCTTTCTCATCGGTCATTGGCAAGGTGGGGCCGATTGGCACACCGTGTTCCTGCCAGTGGCGGGCTTGGTAATCGGTGGCCTTCCGGCAGCCTTAGCGGGTGGTTATCTTTCAAAAATTGCACCACGCCGCGAACTCACCGTGGTGGTTGGAATGTTGGCAATGGCCATCGGCATGTTCCGAATCGTGACGGGGTAATTACCCCGCCAAGGCTTGTTTCACATCATCGAGAATGTCTTTGATGTCTTCGAGGCCAACTGAAAGGCGCAACATGCCATCGGTAATGCCCATCATGGCGCGGGCTTCGGGGCCAATGTTGCGGTGAGTGGTGGATGCAGGATGCGTCATCAATGATTTTGCATCGCCAAGATTGTTGGAAATATCTACCAGCTTCAAACGGCGCAGCACATCAAAAGCCTTGGCCTTGCCGCCTTCCACTTCAAACGTCACCATAGTGCCGCCCATGCTCATCTGCTTTTTAGCGAGAGTCATTTTGGGGTGGCTGTCCAAAAATGGATAAAGCACGCGCGACACAATTTTTGTGGCCCCCAAATGCTGCGCCACAGATTCAGCTGAATTGCTTTGTGCTTCCACGCGAAGCTTCATGGTTTCCAAACCTTTTAATAACACCCACGCATTAAAGGGTGAAATCGATGGCCCAGTGTGGCGCAGGAATGGTTTCAATAAATCGTCTTTGAAGGCTTTTGTCGATACAATAGCACCGCCTAAAACACGGCCCTGCCCGTCCATATGTTTGGTGCCCGAATAGACAATAACATCCGCACCCATTTTTAAAGGCTTCTGCAATATAGGCGTTGCAAAAATGTTATCAACGACGACAGTGGCTCCAGCCTTCTTAGCAATTTCACAAACAGCAACGATATCGATAATATCGAGAGTGGGATTGGACGGCGTTTCTAAAAACACACATTTGGTTTGCGGCGTGAAGGCTTCCTGCCATGCCACCAAATCACCACCATCCACCAAAGTATAAGTGATGCCAAAGCGCGGCAAAATTTGCGTGATCACTTGATAGCAGGAACCGAATAAGGCCTTTGATGAGACAACATGATCGCCTGCTTTAAGCTGGCATGCGAGCGCTCCAAAAACGGCCGCCATACCAGAAGCAACGCCATAACACGCCTCAGCCCCTTCAAGCAGCGCCACACGCTCTTCAAACATAGAAACGGTGGGGTTGCCATAGCGGCCATAAATATAACCGTCATCTTCACCCATGAAACGCTTCTCAGCAGTTTCTGGCGTGTCGTAAACATAGCCCGATGTGAGAAACAGTGCTTCAGACGTTTCACCAAATGGTGTGCGTTCTAATCCACCGCGCACAAGCTTGGTTGCATCACCCCAGTTGGGGGCGTTTTTTGTTCGAGTCTTTTTGGTCATTAGCTTTGCACCCACGGAAGGTTTGCGGCCTTCCAGCCATTCACCTTGGCGCGGTGGCCCGTTGCATCTTTATCGCCTTCAAAACCTTGGGCCACATTCCAGCAATTCGTAAAGCCAGCAGCCGTGAGTGCGTTGGCAGCAGAAGCAGAACGCGCACCCGAACGGCAGATGCACATAATCTCAGCATCCTTGGGCAGGCCCATGGCCAGAACTTCGTCAACAAAGCGCGCATTCACATCCATCGAAGGATAGACCTGCCACGACAGCCGCACCAAACGTTCCACCATAGGAACGCCCACAAAGGTCCATTCAGGTTGCGTGCGAACATCAATAAGCACGGCTGCGGAATTGCCTTTTAAGCGGGAATGGGCTTCGGGTGGAAGTATATCGCCTTGATACATAATTATGGTCCTAGTGAATTTCATACACCTTAGCGAAAGGTCTTTGCTCTCGCAAAGGAAAATCGGTTCTGGCACTATGGGTAGCAAAAGCAGTTTGCTAAAGTATCATTTATATTTGCCAGGTGCCCCATGACGAAACAACTCCCCAAACAAGCAGATGTAGTGATTATTGGCGGTGGCATTGTGGGCTGCTCGATTGCTTATCATCTCACCAAAATTGGAATCACAAATGTGGTGGTGTTGGAGCGCAAACAGCTCACCTCTGGCACCACTTGGCACGCGGCAGGCTTGGTTGGCCAGTTGCGAGCATCACGCAATTTAACTGAGCTTGCAAAATACACGGCAGGACTTTTTGAAGGCTTAGAAAGAGAAACCGGCCAAGCCACCGGCTTCAAGCAAAATGGTTCAATCTCCATGGCGCTAAACGATGGCCGCTTGGAAGAGCTTTTGCGCGGCGCTTCCATGGCCAAGAATTTTGGCCTCGAAGTGCAAGTTATTTCCACTGCTGAAATCAAAGAACGGGTTCCGCACTATAATCTTGATGGCGTGAAAGGCGGCGTGTTTTTGCCAAAGGACGGCCAGGTGAACCCCATTGACGTCACTCAGGCTTTAGCAACTGGTGCCCGTGCCCATGGTGCAAAAGTCTTTGAAAATGTGAAGGTCACCCGCATTCTCACGTCCGAAGGAAAAACCACAGGCGTAGAGACAACCGACGGCACCATCATGGCCGATAAAGTGGTGATTGCTTCTGGCATGTGGTCAAGAGAATTGGGCCGCTCAATTGGTGTAAACATCCCGCTCCATGCGTGCGAACATTTTTACATCGTGTCTGAGCCCATCGCCCATCTGCCGCGCAACATGCCAGTGGTGCGGGTGCCGGATGAATGCACTTATTACAAAGAAGACGCGGGCAAGCTTATGGTGGGTGCGTTTGAACCTATTGCCAAACCTTGGGGGGGCGGCGGCATTGATGATGAGCATGCGTTTGTAACACTCCCTGAAGATATGGATCACTTTGAACCGATCTTGGAAAAAGCCATCAATCGTGTGCCGCTGTTGGAGACAGCAGGCATTCAATTATTCTTCAATGGCCCTGAAAGTTTCACGCCAGACAATCGTTATTATTTAGGCGAAGCGCCGGAAGTTAAAAATCTGTTCGTGGCCACTGGTTTCAATTCCATCGGCATACAATCCTCAGGTGGTGCTGGCCTTATGCTTGCGGATTGGATCAAGAATGGCCATCCGCCAATGGATTTAAATGGCATAGATATTCGCCGCATTCATTCATTCCAATCCAACAAGAAATATGTTCACGACCGCGTAACTGAAACTCTCGGCCTGCTCTACGCAATGCATTGGCCTTACCGCCAAGCCGAAACAGCACGCGGCGTTCGGCGCTCACCATTCTACAATCACACAAAAAACTTGGGCGCAGTTTTTGGAGAAGTGAATGGTTGGGAGCGACCAAATTGGTATGCGCGCGGCGGCGTTAAAGCCGAGTATGAATACTCCTATGGCCGCCAAAACTGGTTCCCCTGTGCTGACCATGAAGCCAAAGCCTTGATGAATGATTGCGTGTTCTTTGATCAAACTTCTTTTGCGAAATATATGGTTGAAGGCCGCGATGCCCGTACAGTTCTGAACCGTATCAGCGCCAACAATATTGATGTTGAACCGGGACGCATTATTTACACCCAATGGCTGAATGAGCGCGGTGGCATTGAAGCGGATCTCACCGTCACGCGGATTGAAGCCAATAAGTTTATGGTGGTCACCGGCTCAGTTCCGCAAACCCGTGATATGGCTTGGCTAAAACGCCACACTCCTGAAGGTTCTCATTGTGTGGCAACCGATGTAACATCTGGCTTGCCCATGCTCACCATCATGGGGCCAAAATCACGGGCGCTGCTGGAAAAACTTTCAGGAGTAGATTTTTCCAATGCAGCCTTCCCATTTGGCACTTCAAAAGAAATTGAAATTGGTTATGCCCGCGTTCGCGCCAGCCGCATCACTTATGTGGGTGAGTTAGGTTGGGAGCTTTATATTCAGTCAGAATTTGCTGAGCATGTGTTTGAGACAATTCAAACTGCCGGAGCAGAATTTAATTTAACCCCCGCAGGAATGCACAGCATGAACAATGCCCGCATGGAAAAAGCCTATCGCCATTGGGGCCATGATATGTCTGATGAGGAAACACCGCTGGAGGCTGGTTTAGGTTTCGCGGTGGCGTGGGATAAGCCAGACGGCTTTATCGGGCGAGACGCTTTGCTGAAACAGAAGGCCCTGCCGCATTTGCCAAAGCGCATGGTGTGCATTGCCCTTCACGACGATAGCGACAAAGCGCCAATGATTTATCATGAAGAACCAATTTATAGGAATGGCGTGATTGTTGGCTCCACCACATCAGGCGCATGGGGCCACCGCGTGAACAAGTCACTCGGCCTTGGATATGTAAAAGCACCAACTGGTGTTTCCAAAGATTGGATCGACAGCGGAACTTGGGAGGTGGAACTGGCATGGAAGCGATATCCTGCCAAAGTTCAGTTGGGCAGTTTTTATGATCCCAAGGGCGAGAAAATTAAAGCCTGATCTTCTACACAGAAATGTGAACGCCCACATTCATGATTTGTTAGAACGACCAACATACTCTCCTCATTTGGAGAGTTGGTATGATTGTAACACGCGAAATTAAACTGGCCGAATTGCTTGGCGCTTTGAGCCATGCGTTAGATTTAACTGAGGGCCAACCCGCCGGACATTGTGTTCGAAGTTGCTGGATTGGCATGCAGTTGGCAAATGCGCTGCATCTCGATGAGGCGCAGTCTTGGGAACTCTATTACACGTTGTTGCTAAAAGATTTGGGATGCAGCAGCAATGCGGCGCGCATCTGTGAACTCTACTTGGTGGATGATCGCAAATTCAAAACCGATTTCAAACGCATAGATGGCAGCTTGCCACAAGCCTTGAGATTTGTGTTGTCACACACGGGATTAAAATCTGGCTTGGCCGAACGTTTCCGCGCCATTATTCACATTTTTCAAAATGGCGGTGAAATTTCAAATGAATTGATCGCCACAAGATGCCAGCGCGGCGCAGACATTGCCCGCAAGATGCGTTTTGGTGAAAATGTCGCTCAAAGCATCTCCGCGTTGGATGAGCATTGGGATGGGGGCGGCAAACCACTCCAACTCAAAGGGCAAGATATTCCATTGTTTTCACGCATTGCCCTTCTGTGCCAAGTGGCAGATGTTTTCCAAATGGCCGATGGGCCAGAAGCTGCACGCAAAGAAATTCAAAACCGAAAAGGAACATGGTTCGACCCAGAATTGGTAGATGCATTTGAGCGCATTTCCAAAGGATCTCTCTTTTGGGATTCGCTCAACAGTTCAGATGTTCAAGAACTGATTTATGAGTTTGAACCTGCACAACACAGCACCCTCATTGATGATGATTATCTTGATGACATCGCCGCTGGTTTTGCTGAAGTTGTCGACTCCAAAAGCCCCTTCACCAGTGGTCACAGCAACCGCGTCACACTCTATGCCGATATGATCGCCGAGGATTTGGGCTTCAGTTTGGAAAGGAGGCGGTGGTTAAAACGCGCGGCCCTGCTCCATGACATCGGTAAATTGGGTGTGAGCAACACGATTCTCGATAAACCTGCAAAACTTGATGCTGAAGAATGGGTGCAAATGCGGCGCCATGCGGAATATACTGAAAAAATTCTATCACGCATTTCGGTGTTTAAAGATTTAGCCCCCATCGCCAGCGCCCACCATGAAAAGCTGAATGGAAAAGGTTATCCTAAAGGCTTGAGGGATGACGAAATTAAAATTGAGTCCCGCATTCTAGCCGTTGCCGATATTTTTGATGCCCTTACCGCAGATAGGCCTTATCGTGCGGCCATGAGCATCGATATGGCCATTGCCATTATGTCTCAAGATGTTGGCATAGCAATCGATGAAAGGTGCTTTAATGCACTGCTCAATTCATTGCAAAAAACCGGATTGAAAGCAGCCTAATCAATGCCGTTCGTTAAAATAGTAAAATTGTTCTTTAAAACGAACGACACCTGACCTATATTGAATTCAGAAACACTTTAGGAGGCTGACATGACATTGCAACTTGGTGATATTGCTCCAGATTTTGAAGCAGACACAACCGAAGGCCGTATTCGCTTTCATGATTACATTGAAGGCTCCTGGGCCATGATGGTGTCGCACCCGAAAGATTTCACACCTGTGTGCACCACCGAGCTTGGCTCCATGGCGCAGAAAAAGCCAGAATTTGATAAGCGCGGCGTGAAGATGATTGGTATTTCAGTTGATAGCGTTGATGATCATTTGCGCTGGAAAAATGATATTAAGGACGTAACGGGTTCAGACGTGAGCTACCCGATGATCGGCGATAGCGATCTCACGGTGGCCAAGCTTTACGGCATGATTCATCCAAACGCTTCTGGCAATG
>JAYUPT010000080.1:0-4316 GCA_043759965.1 Aestuariivirga sp.
TTGTCGGAAACACCAGCGCTGGCAAACGTGGCCATGTTGTTGTGACAGTTGACTGCGGCTTTTACCAATCCTGCAGCAAGGGCTGCACCTGACCCTTCACCAAGGCGCATGCCCATATCCAGCAAGGGCTGCTTGTTAATTTTTTGCAACAAGGTTTTGTGCGCAGGTTCGGCCGAACAATGCGCGACCATGCAATGATCCAATGCCGCAGGGTCAGCAGCGTAGAGAACTGCGGCGGCGGCTGTTGCCACATAACCATCAATTAGAACTGGTACACGCTCCATGCGGGCCGCCAAAATGGCACCTGCCATTGCCGAAATTTCGCGGCCCCCAAGCCTGCGCAAAACCTCCAGCGGATCATTAAGGTGGCTCTTGTGCAACGCTACTGCGCGGCGAACAGCGTCGGCCTTGCGGGCTAAACCTTCTGCGTCCACGCCCGTACCTGGCCCTACCCAATCTTCAGCAGCTCCGCCAAATAAACCATACGCCAAAGCTGCTGCAATGGTGGTGTTGCCAATGCCCATTTCACCAATACATAAAAGATCACAGCCGCCAGCAATGGCTTCCATGCCATAAGCAAAAGTGGCGGCGCATTCTTGTTCACTGAGGGCGGCTTCTTGTGTGATATCGGCAGTTGGCAATTCAAGCGCCAACTCAAACACCTTCAAACCCAAATCAAAAGTTTTGCAAATTTGATTTATGGCGGCACCGCCCGATTGAAAATTGGCCACCATTTGCGCGGTTACCGCTTGCGGATATGCCGCCACACCTTGGGCCACCACACCATGATTGCCTGCGAACACGGCCACAATTGTGCGGTCGGCTCGCGGTGGATACTCGGCCTGCCAAGTGGCCATCCATTCCGAAATTGACTCTAACTTGCCTAAAGCACCGGGTGGTTTTGTAAGCTGGGCTTCATGGGATTTTGCCAATGCAGCATTTTCAGCATTGCCCTGTGGCATTTTTATGAAAAGGGCGCGAATGTCATCAAAGGGAAGTCCGGAAGTCATAAACGAAATATCCTATCAATTTCAAATGCCCTGCGACATTATGCTAAGGTTTGCTGGCGCGGAGCGGCTGACAAGCTCCGGCACTTTCTCTAACAGCTCAACCACAGGAGCCAAGTGAATAATCTGCCATGAGCGACCAAGAACCACCAAATGCCGCTAGATTGGAAAAGTTTCGCCCTTTTGCTGAGTTAATTAGCAGTTTGACTTTTTTAACGCGGCTGCCAATTCCCTTTGCGCGAACCCTCGATTTGCCGCCACTAACGCAGAGCATGCGGCTGTTTGCAGTGGCTGGGGCCATTATTGGCGCTTTAAATGGTTTGGTTTTGGTTGGTTTACAGGCTTTGAATTTGCCATCGCTTTTATGTGCCGCCCTTACTTGCATGTTCGGCCTGTTGATTACTGGTGGCCTGCATGAAGATGGCTTGGCCGACAGCGCAGACGGACTATTTGGTGGTAAAACCCGTGAAGATCGCTTGCTCATCATGCGCGATAGCCGCATTGGAAGCTATGGTGCCATGGCGGTGCTTACATGTTTATTAGCGCGAGTTGCGTCTTATGAAGCACTGTTAGGCTTTGGTGCCATTTCGTGCATTGCAGTTATGGCGGCAGTGGGCGCCTTTTCGCGGGCCATGGTGGTTGATTTGATGTGGGCCACAAAATCAGCGCGCAGTGATGGGCTTTCGGTTTTGGCAGGAAGACCCGGGCGCAACTCGGCACTGCTCGCAATTTTTACCGGCGGTGGCTTGGCACTTGCTGCGGGCCTCAACCTTCGCCCAGAAAGTGGCGTAGTGGCTGTGCTTGGCGCTGCTGCTGTGACTGGCCTTATGCGCCGCTATGCCATGCGCCAGATTGGCGGGCAGACGGGAGATATTTGCGGGGCAACACAAGTTTTGGTGGAGATCACTATGTTTGTAATCTTCTTGGCAATGATTGGTTAACCCTGCTTTCAAATTCCTTCAACGCGTCAACTGTTCTTGATCAATGATCAGTTAATCTTGCACTCAACAAGTGAGTGGAGAGCGGTATGTTTAAATCTGGTGTTTTGCAAAGTTTTGCTTTGGCATTTTTATTGATGACAAGCGCTGGCTTTCCTGGCCTTGAAGCAGCGCAAAGTGTGCAACCCATTCAATTGATGGCCATGACGGAATTGAAAGCCGGCAACCAAGGGCACTATATAGTGAAAGCCCGTATCAATAAATCAGATATTGATGTGATGGTGGATACGGGTGCCAGCGTTGTGGCGCTGAGCTATGAAGATGCGCAAAAAGCTGGCCTTCGCCCTAATACACTCGATTTTGATGTTCCAGTTTCAACTGCCAATGGCTCGGTGAATGCGGCGCGGGCAAAATTAGATCGTGTTGAAATTGACACCGTGCGTGTTGATAATGTTGATGCTTTGGTTTTGCCAACAGGTGCGCTCAACGGCACATTGCTGGGCATGAGCTTTTTATCAAAGCTCGACAGCTTTAAATCGGAAGGTGGCGTTCTTACTTTAAAGAACTGACGCGGCCTTGACATAGAGGGGCGTTATTAGGGCATACACGCATCCGCAACACTTTCATCATGGTTATATGGACGACTTTAGATTTCCCGATATTGAAACACCTTGCGTAAAAGTGTGTGTGGTTGATCCTGAAACGCAGTTTTGCATTGGGTGCGGGCGCACGCGTGGCGAAATTGCCTCGTGGATAGGGATGGCTGTTGAAGATCGCCGTTTGATTATGGATGCTTTGCCAGAGCGTGTGGCCACCCTCACACAGCGCAAAACCCGCCGTGGCGGACGGCAAGGGCGGCTTGCTGCAAGATTGAGTTAGGCAGCGTCGGCTTGTCTGGCGGCTTGGGCTTCAACAACCTCTAAAGCGCGCAAGATCACTTTTGAATCAGCACCCGGTTTGCAAGCTTCTGTGGAAATAATCTGGCGCCACATGCGGCCACCTGGCTGAGCATGGTAAAGGCCAAGCATGTGCCTTGTGATGCGGTGCAGGAAAAGGCCATTCGCAACATGGGCGTCAATATAAGGAACCATGGCCAGCACTGCCTCTCGGCGTGTGAGGCGTGGCGGCATGGTGCCTGCGATCAATGGATCAACGTCGCTCAGAATCCATGGCATGTGATAAGCCGAACGGCCCAGCATGACACCATCGAGCTGATCAAAATGGGGGAGTGCAGAAGCAAGCGTCTCAAGCCCGCCATTCAAATGAATTTGCAAATGCGGGAGTGACTGCTTCAATCGGTATACGCGGTCATAATTCAACGGTGGAATTTCACGGTTCTCTTTTGGGCTGAGGCCCTGCAACCAGGCTTTGCGGGCATGGATAATGAATGTTTCGCAGCCAGTGGCAGCAACAGTTTCCACAAACGTCTGAAGCCCCTGCTCCTCATCTTGATCGTCAATGCCAATGCGGCATTTCACGGTGACGGGAATTTTCACAGCATTGCGCATGGCCGCAATGCAATCTGCGACAAGCTGTGGCTCGGCCATCAAGCAAGCCCCAAAATGCCCACCCTGGACGCGATCTGATGGGCAGCCAACATTCAGGTTGATTTCTGCATAACCAAAGTCTTCGCCAATTTTAGCTGCCTCAGCCAGCAAAGCTGGATCACTGCCGCCCAGCTGCAAAGCAACAGGCTGCTCAACCTGATCAAAGCCCAAAAGCTTTCCGCGGTCCCCATGCTTGATAGCTAAAGCAGTCACCATCTCAGTATAAAGCAAAGCATGGCGCGACAAAACGCGGTGGAAGACCCGGCAATGCCGGTCAGTCCAATCCATCATGGGCGCAACGGCGAAGGTTTTTTCTTTATTTTTCAATCAATTACCTTTACAACACAATCAGAACAAACGCGAACGTGTGCAATTTATTTCTATCAAAAACTGCTCACATCTATCTACTTCTTTCTTTCCCTGCACAGGTAGCGCACATGATATTTTCTAACTTACTTGATTTTATTGGAATTTCCTTCCTAGACATCATGGGGCCCACGGCAAACTGTTTTCAGTTAGCTGTTGGAAAAGACGCACAAATCCGATATCGATATTCAAGAGTAATTTCTCCTTAATTCACGGAGAAGACCCACACTTGGTCCACAAGACATCAACTCCATTGATTATAGCGCACTGTCATTTGGCAGTAACAAGTTGTTTAACCAAAGCTGCGGTCATGCGTGGTAAATCATAGGGGAAACGGGCAGTGATCAAATTGCCATCGACCACGCATGGCTCATCGCTCACGATTGCACCTGCATTTTCTAAATCGATTTGAATGTTCCAAACGGCAGTGGCCTTTTTGCCTTTAAGCATTTTGGCAC
>JAYUPT010000081.1:0-4311 GCA_043759965.1 Aestuariivirga sp.
GTGAAAGCCGTAACCGCCGCATCATTAGCTTTGCGCGGTGATGGCAAGCATCTGGTGCATCTAGACTCATGCGTTGAAACCATGCGCCAAACGGGCTTAGACATGAACGAGCGCTACAAAGAAACCTCGCAAGGGGGTCTTGCTGTTAACGTGGTGGCCTGTTGAGATTTATTGCTGCTCGACCAATCTGATCAACATGGCCACTTCTCGGGCTAGTTTTTCATCGCCCTTAATTTGTTCATCGATTTTGCGCACGGCATGCAAAACAGTTGAATGGTCACGGCCACCAAAACGGCGGCCAATTTCTGGTAGCGAGCGCGCGGTTAATTTCTTAGCGAGATACATGCCAATCTGGCGCGGCATAACCACAGCGCGGGCCCGGCGTGGCGACAATAAATCAGTGCGGCCCACATTATAATGACGGCCAACTATTTTCAGAATATCATCAATTTTAATGCGGCCAAGATCAGCGGTGCCAACTGCATCGCGCAGAACCATGGAAGCTAAATCAAGTGTGATCGCCGATTTGTTAAATTGTTGATAGGCCATGACACGATTGAGAGCGCCTTCAAGTTCGCGGCCACCACCAGTGATGCGGTTGGCAATAAGCTCAAGAATTTCTGGCGCAATGGCTGATGCAAGATCGCCACCCAACATGGCATTGTGGCGCACGTCGAGAATTTTGCGGCGCTGCTCCAAATCTGGCGTTTCAATATCAATAACCAAACCACCCATCAGGCGTGAGCGCATGCGCTGATCAATGGTATCCAATTGCGCAGGTGGCACATCGGCGGCCACAACAACTTGGCGTTTTGAATCGACCAGTGAGTTGAAGGCATGGCAAAACTCTTGCTGAATGGCTTTGCCTTGCAAAAACTGAAAATCATCAATCAGCAACACATCAACCGATTGGAACTGGTCTTTGAAGGCCAGCGTATCGCGCTGCCTGATGGCGTGAATGAAGCCATACATAAAGCGCTCTGCCGTGAGCATGAGCACTTTGCGGCCAGGTTGCGTCATGCGCACATGTTGAGCGATGGCGTTGAGCAAATGGGTTTTGCCAAGGCCCGCAGCGGAATGGATGAAGAGCGGATTAAATGTAAGGGCAGCGCCACTCACTGCATTGGCCACACGCATGGCAGCGGCATGGGCCAATTGATTTGATGAGCCAACAATAAATGAACCAAAAGTTTGGTTCTCATCAAAATTATTGCCACGTTCAGCGGTGAGAAAAGTTTGGATTTGTGCAGCAACAGCGCTGTTACGTTCGGGCATGGCCACGGCCGCACGCGGTTGATCAACCACGGCTTGACCATTGGCGCGCGAGACTTCGCCTTGAATGCGCACGCGCACTTGCACCGAATTCAACGGGCCGAATTCGCTTTCAGCAATTTTATGCAATTTGGAGAGATAATGGTTCTCGATCCAACTGCGCAAAAACCGCGTAGGAACTGAAACTGTGAGTAAGCCAGAGGCGCAGTCTTCTGCATCCATGCGGCCAAACCAACTGTTATAAAGGTCATCACCAAGTTCGGCTTTCAAACGTTGTGCAATGCGTTGCCACTGATCTTTAAGCGGGTGATCTTTTAGCTGGACATGCTTTGCAGGGCTGACCAGAGCTTGTGCTAAATTCGTCATTATGTTGCCGCCTCTTATATTGTCACACTTTTGTTCAACCCTATGCAGCCCCGCATAGATGTTGGCGTGTTTACTCATTGCTACTATGCCGAGAACGCGTTGGCTCTGGCACACCTCCTTCACTCAACTCTAATGGACTAAACGCAACACAAAACTCCTCACCCGCTGAAATTATGCTTTCAGCGTTACACATTACAAATTATGACAGTTATACAGTTGCAGAAACGCAAACCGCACACACGTGCCCCCTGTCGATCTTGTTTTGAAGTGGGCTTGGCCCGCTCAAAACGTCAACTTGGATTTACGCTAGCTAAGGGGCTGGGCTTTAGGCAACATGAATCAGCAGAAGCTCCGTACACGGAGCACAGAAAGTGTTTGTAGGATTTTTCTTGATTGCTATAATTGCAGCTTAACTTATTGTTTTTCATAACTAAAAACGCTTGTTATAGGATCTAATGAGGTCCCAACCTGATCGTCGCAAAAGGTAATTTTGCGAATTTTTTACGCCGTTGGTTACGGCTGTTTCGCCGTAAATAATCCTAGGACTTCCAAGTTAATGATTCAAAACAGATATTTATGTGCATAACTGTCCGTGGTCGGACAAATAAAAACGCCGCTGACTTAATCAGCGGCGTTTAAAACTAAATCACCTGAAAGATGATCGTTAAATAAATTAGCCTTGCATTGCACGAACGCGCAAGGTGAGGCGCGAAACTTTGCGTGAAGCGGCATTCTTGTGCATGATGCCCTTTTGAGCACCACGCATCACTTCTGGGGCTGCGACAGCAAGGGCTGCTACGGCATCGACCTTAACGCCAGCAACGATTGCTTCTTCAACCTTACGCACATGGGTGCGAATACGGCTGGTGCGGTTCTTGTTCACTTCGGCACGGCGTGCGGATGCACGAGTGGCTTTCTTGGCTGACGAGGTATTGGCCATAAGAGTTCCTGATTTAATAGATATTTTGGTGCAGAGCCTTCTCTACACCGTTTGTGATGGCGGGCTTATAGGTGGTGAATTCCCCGCCGTCAATCGCTAGGAATCATTCATTTTCCATAAGTATAGGCTTGGGTTGGCGAATGCTTAGCAAACACATAAGATAGCATTTGATGAAATTCGCTGGAGAAATTGTATATGTATAGTGAAACACGGCCCTGGGGGGCATTCTATGTTTTGGATGAGCACCCGGGATTTAAGGTGAAACGGATTGTTGTGACCCAAGGGGGCAGACTTTCGTTGCAGAGCCACAAGCATCGCAGTGAGCACTGGACGGTGGTGAATGGCACAGCAACGGTGACGGTGGGCGACACTGTAGTTGCTATGATGCGCGGTCAATCGATTGATATTCCACTGGGTGCCAAACATCGCTTAGAAAACCTGCATGAAGGTCTTGTGGAGATTATTGAAGTGCAGTTTGGTGATTATCTGGGCGAAGATGATATCATTCGCTATGACGATGCCTATGCCCGCACCTGAACGGGATCTTATTTGAAAATAATTTAGGGCCCCAGTTGGGGCCCTTTTTTATTTCGTCGCTTTTGGCGCTAAGATCATAATGATCTGGCGGCCTTCAAAGCGCGGTTCCATTTCAACCTTGGCAATTTCCAGCGTATCAGCCTTCACGCGGTTGAGCAGCTTATGGCCCAATTCTTGATGGTCCATTTCACGGCCACGAAAACGCAAGGTAACTTTCACTTTATCGCCTTCACCAAAGAAACGCATCGCAGCTTTCAGCTTAACATCATAGTCATGATCATCGATCATGGGGCGAAGCTTGATTTCTTTGATTTCGATCACGCGCTGTTTCTTGCGCGCTTCGGAGGCTTTCTTTTGTTCTTGGAATTTGAACTTGCCAAAATCCAGAATTTTAGCAACCGGAGGCTTGGCATCCGGCGAAATTTCTACAAGATCAAGATTGGCTTCTTCGGCCATTATCAAGGCTTGTCTGGTGGGCACAACACCCACATTATTACCATCAGCATCGATCAAGCGCACTTCACGGCTATCGATGCGATTATTGATTTTATGGGTTTCTTCCTTAGGGGCAGGTGTGGCACTTCTAATGGGTGCCGGTTTTCTTGGAGGTATGCTCAAGTGGGTTAATTCTCCTTGGTTGATCTGACTGGTTCGCCTAATTTGCAAGCCAGCGGGGTTTCAATAGCAGAAGTCTTGGGCGAGTATAAGGGGCATCATGGCGAACACTTTATTTGATGAAGAATTGGGGCAATCGAGCCTGGCTTACAAGCTGGATGGCGGCGATGACGAGATGGGGCCAACCAGCTTTTTCTGGTTGGGCGGTTTTAGATCGAGCATGACCGGCACTAAGGGTGAGGCCATGGCCGAGATGGCACGCGCCACCAGACGGCGCTGCTTGCGCTTTGATTATTCCGGCCATGGCGAATCTGCTGGGTTGTTTACCGACGGCACAATTTCGCTGTGGTTGGAGCAAGCAGTTCACATGTTCCTGCGCCACACCAAAGGCCGCCGTATTATTGTGGGCTCATCCATGGGCGGCTGGCTGGCCTTGCTTCTGGCCAAGCGTTTGCAGCAGGAAGACCCATCAGGCTTCAAGCGCATTGCCGGCATGGTGTTGATTGCGCCTGCAACAGACATGACCCAAGATTTGATGTGGGATGAATTTGGGGTGCGCGAAAAACGCGAGCTTGATCAGA
>JAYUPT010000082.1:0-4307 GCA_043759965.1 Aestuariivirga sp.
GCGCCCGTCTTTTCCACAATTTCGCGGATAACCTTGCCGCCCGTGCCGATCACTTCACGAATTTTATCGGTTGGAATTTTAAAGGTTTCAATGCGGGGTGCATGTTCGCCAAGACCAGGACGGGCTTTTTCCAAAGCTTCGGCCATCTTGTCGAGAATATGCAAACGACCATCCTTGGCCTGCCACAAAGCAACCTTCATAATCTCTTCGGTAATACCGGTGATCTTGATGTCCATTTGCAACGCGGTGACGCCATTGGCAGTGCCGGCCACTTTAAAGTCCATGTCGCCCAAGTGATCTTCATCACCCAGAATATCAGATAGAACTGCAAAGCGTTCGCCTTCCTTGATCAGGCCCATGGCGATACCAGCCACTGGTGATTTCAAAGGCACACCCGCATCCATCAATGCGAGCGAAGCGCCGCACACCGAAGCCATCGATGATGAACCATTTGATTCAGTGATCTCAGACACAACTCGCATGGTGTAAGGGAACTCATCAGCCGATGGCAACATTGGGTGAATTGCGCGCCATGCCAATTTACCGTGACCGATTTCGCGGCGGCCAGTGGCCCCCATGCGGCCCACTTCACCCACCGAGTAGGGAGGGAAGTTATAATGCAGCATGAACTTGGCTTTGAACATGCCGTCCAAGCTGTCAACATATTGCTCATCTTCGCCAGTGCCGAGTGTCGTCACAACAAGCGCCTGCGTTTCACCACGGGTGAACAAAGCTGAGCCATGCGTGCGGGGAAGAACTGATGCTTCAGCAACAATGGCGCGAACAGTTTTTGTGTCACGACCGTCAATGCGAAGGCCCGTATCCAAAATCGAATTACGCACCACATCTTTTTCGAGATGCTTAAACGCGTCGGCCACTTTTTGCGCCGACGGAGCTTTGGCATCTTCAGCATCAACCAGTGAAGCCAAAATCTTTTCTTTCACTTTGGCAACAGCGTCTTGGCGATCTTCTTTTTTCACAATCGCATAAGCCGCACGAACGCCTTTTTCGCCAGCCTTCTTCACAGCCTTGTAAAGCTTTTCTTCATCTGGCGGAGTGAAATCACGGGCAGCGCGTGAAGAGCGTTCAGCCAAACGAATGATCGCATCAATCACCGGCTGGAAACCAGCATGACCAAACATAACCGCAGCCAACATTTTTTCTTCTGAGAGTTCTTTGGCTTCTGATTCAACCATGAGAACGGCATCGGATGTTCCGGCCACAACCAAATCAAGGTCAGATGTTTTCATCTGGTCTTGGGTGGGGTTCAAAACAAATTCGCCATCAATCAAACCAACACGGGCAGCACCAACTGGGCCCATGAAGGGAATGCCCGAAAGTGTAAGCGCAGCCGAGCAGGCCACCATGGCCACCATGTCGCTGTCATTTTCCATGTCATAAGAAAGCACAGTAGCAACCACTTGGGTTTCAACACGGAAACCTTCAGGAAACAACGGGCGGATAGGGCGATCGATCAGGCGCGAAACAAGCGTTTCTTTTTCTGATGGGCGGCCTTCACGCTTGAAATAACCACCAGGAATTTTACCAGCGGCATAAGTTTTTTCTTGATAATTTACAGTGAGCGGGAAAAAGTCAATTCCAGGCTTTTCCGAGCGGGCGGCAACAGCGGTGCCGAGAACAGTGGTTTCGCCATAGGTGACCAGAATTGCTGCGTCAGCTTGGCGGGCAATGCGGCCGGTTTCGATACGAAGGGTGCGGCCAGCCCACTCAATTTCTTCAACGTCAATTTTAAACATTCATCTTTTCCTTTTGGTTCTTCGTCGCCACTTATCACCATCGGACGACATCCCCTTTGAACCACAATGGTGCAGGCCCTATTGCCTACACCAAGTTACGGGGACGCGAGGGCGGCAGATCGGTGATCCGCCCCGCTCATACTTTATTGAAACGCGTCGCTAATTAGCGGCGGATCTCGAGGCGCTTGATCAACGCTTGGTAACGCGCGTCGTCTCTGCTCTTCAAATAATCGAGCAGACTGCGGCGCTTGGCCACCATTCTCAAAAGGCCACGGCGGGAATGATTATCCTTTTTGTGGGTCTTGAAATGTTCAGTGAGATA
Source organism: Aestuariivirga sp. (assembly GCA_043759965.1). Lineage (GTDB taxonomy): Bacteria > Pseudomonadota > Alphaproteobacteria > Rhizobiales > Aestuariivirgaceae > Aestuariivirga. The sequence goes on from JAYUPT010000082.1 coordinate 2,080, forward strand.
AATAATGCGGGTGGTGAGGATAGCTACCTGAACTTCAGGTGAGCCGGTGTCGCCAGATGTGGTCGCATATTCTTTAACGAGAGCAACTTTGCCCTCTGCAGTCATAGTCATTTTTATTCTCCCGGCATCGCTAAAGGTTGAACAATCGTTTGGTTTTTAATGAACCTTGAGATATTTCGCAGATCCCTAAGGGCCTGCCATCATGGTTCACCAGAACTGCGTCGCAATTGATGGGAGCATTCACTCCGCGTAGCAAAACCTGTTGGCCTTGCCGCAATTTTGCAGCGTCCTGATCCATTACGGCCAGTGCCGGGATGCCGTCCAGCACGGTCACAATAGAACGCAACGCCCCGTTAAGAGCATCCACGCCGTCGGGTCTATGGCGCAATTCCTCTAAGGTTTCCAGTGAAATCATATCTTTTTCGGTAAATGGGCCAACTTGAGTTCGCCGCAACAGCGTGAGGTGACCAAGACAACCCAGTGCCCGCCCAATATCGCGCGCCAAAGCCCGAATATAAGTGCCCTTGCCGCATACGGTTTCAAAATCAGCAAAATCTGGATTTGAGGCATCCAACAAACGCAACTCTTCAATCATCACTTGGCGCGGCGTCATTTCCGGCTTTTCGCCAGCGCGGGCCAAATCATAAGCGCGCTCACCATCGATTTTTAGTGCAGAATAAATTGGTGGAACTTGGGTTGTCTCACCCTTAAATTGATTTAGTATAGATTCAATACTATTTAGCGAAGGCCTTTGGTCGGATTGTGCAGTAATTGCACCTTCCAGATCGTCAGTCTCGGTTTCCGCACCCCACTGAATTCGAAAGCGATAGGTTTTGCGCCCATCCATGGCCCATTGCACGGTTTTGGTGGCTTCGCCGAGTGCAATCGGTAACAAACCAGTAGCGAGTGGATCCAAAGTTCCGCCATGCCCAGCTTTCTCTGCGTCAAACAGCCAACGGATTTTCCCCACGGCCTGCGTGGACGACATATTCAAAGGCTTATCAAAAACCACCCAGCCATGAACTGGCTTGCCGCGCTTTTTCAATCTTGGCTCTCAATGTCGCGTTTCACCACTGGGCTGCGCAAAATGTTGTCAATTTTGCCAGCATAATCCAGTGAGGTATCGATTCGAAACCGAATATCAGGCATGTATTTCATTGCCAAACGCGGCGTCATCAACATCCGAATATATTTGCGGTTGCGCTTTAAAGCATCCAGCAATTGTTCGTCCTGCCCCATAATCAAGGTGCGCACAAAGGCTGTCGCAATTTTCAGGTCTGGAGAAATTTGCACTTCGACAATTGTAGGAGTCAGTTTGTCCAATTCAGGGTCATTAGTTTCGCCACGCAAAAATATCTCAGCCAGCGCATGGCGAATAAGTTCACCAGCACGAAGCATACGTTGCGAGGGAGCAGAAGAATGAGCCATTAATGTTCGTCCAGTTTTTTATATGCGGCCAATCTCTCATCGAGCGTGCCTGTGTGCAATTCAAACAAATGATTATCATAATCATGAAAATAAAGCGATTGCCCTTCGCCAGCAACGCGCGGGCGGGATTCTCGAAGGTCGAGCCCTAAATCTTCAATGGCAAGCTTGGCCTTTTCCAATTGCTCTGGCGATACTTTGAACGCCACATGATTATAAGTGCGCGTTGGAAGCGGATCGCCTTGCATAATAGCAATCCAAATGCCGCCAACATCAAGGAATTTTTCAGGCGAGGTCGAATGTTGCTTGGTACCACTCGAATAAACTTCGCGGCCACCAAGAACATCAATCATGATGCGAGTCATTTTTTCGAGATCGTGGACGATGAAAGTGAGATGGCTCAGTCCATGAATCATTCCACTCCCCTAACACCGTCATTCCTGCGAAAGCGGGAAACCAGCTTTAGGTTGTGGTGTGCGTTAGAAGCTGGGTTCCTGCTTTCGCAGGAATGACGGATGGTGTGGGGCGTAAATTGAATCACGCTAGCGTCCGTTGCACCTTTTCAACTCGGAAGCACTCGATCACATCGCCTGCGCGCATGTCTTCGTAATTGGCAAAGGCCATGCCGCATTCTTGGCCGCTTTGCACTTCTTTCACTTCGTCCTTGAAGCGCTTCAGAGTGGAAAGATCGCCTTCATGCACCACAACGTTATCACGCACCAAGCGCACTTTCGCACCACGTTGCACATTGCCTTCGGTCACCATACAACCCGCAACCTTGCCAACCTTGGTGATGTTGAACA
>JAYUPT010000083.1:0-11616 GCA_043759965.1 Aestuariivirga sp.
GGCTTACTTCCATGCCGATCACATATCAGATATGAGGTTGTTCTTACTATTGCTCTTTTGATATGCCATCCAATGAGCTATTGTTTATTTATCATACAAATAAAAAAAGGTGAAATTTCCATGAGCAAAGTTCCCCCGCGCCCTTCATTTACAGATGAAGAGGCCCTCCAGTTTCACTCTCGTGGTAAGCCCGGCAAACTTGAAATTACCCCAACTAAGCCAATGGCCACCCAGCGCGACCTGTCACTGGCCTATTCACCAGGTGTTGCAGTTCCGGTAAAGCGCATCGCGGAAAATCCTGATGCAGCTTATGATTATACTTCAAAAGGCAATTTGGTTGCCGTTATCACCAATGGTACGGCCATTTTGGGTCTTGGAGATTTAGGCGCACTGGCTTCAAAGCCGGTGATGGAAGGCAAAGCAGTGTTGTTTAAGCGCTTTGCCGATGTTGATTCGATTGATCTTGAAGTTGATACCAAGGACGTTGATCAATTTATCAATGCCGTGCGTTATTTGGGTCCGTCATTTGGCGGCATCAACCTTGAAGACATTAAAGCCCCTGAATGCTTTATCATAGAGCAGCGCTTGCGCGAACTGATGGATATTCCGGTGTTCCATGATGATCAGCATGGAACAGCGATCATCGCCACGGCGGCTTTGATCAACGCTTTGCACATCACCGGGCGCGATCTCAAAACCTGCAAGATTGTTTGCAATGGGGCTGGTGCTGCGGCCATTGCCTGCGTGGAACTGGTAAAATCTCTGGGCGTGCCCCATCAAAACGTAATTCTCTGCGATTCAAAAGGTGTCGTTTTTCAAGGCCGTACTGATGGCATGAATCAATGGAAATCTGCCCATGCGGTTCCAACTAAAACGCGCAGTTTGGCTGATGCTATGGATGGGGCGGATGTATTTTTTGGGCTTTCGGTGGCAGGTGCCCTGACATCTGAAATGGTTAAATCCATGGCGGCCAACCCGATTATTTTTGCTATGGCCAATCCTGATCCGGAAATTTTGCCCGAAGATGTGGCCGCCGTGCGCTCCGATGCCATTATGGCCACAGGCCGCTCAGATTATCCAAACCAAGTGAACAATGTTCTGGGCTTCCCATATATTTTCCGTGGCGCCTTGGATGTGCGCGCCAGCACCATCAATGAAGAAATGAAAATTGCTGCCGCAAAAGCATTGGCAGAATTGGCGCGAGAAGATGTGCCTGACGAAGTGGCCGCAGCCTATCATGGCTCTAAACTTTCGTTTGGCCGCGATTATTTAATCCCAGCTCCTTTTGATCCGAGGCTGATTTCGCGTGTGCCTGTTGCAGTTGCCAAGGCAGCTATGGCCACTGGTGTTGCCAAAAAACAGATCACTGATTTGGGTGCCTATGCGGCAGAACTTTCCGCACGGCTTGATCCCATTGCTGGCACATTGCAGAGCGTTTACGATTCTGTGAAAACCTCGCCCCGCCGCGTGATATTTGCCGAAGGCGAAGAAGACCGCATGATCCGCGCTGCCAATAGTTTTGCCAATCAAGGCTTGGGCACAGCAATTTTAATTGGCCGCGAAGATGTGATCAATGCGTCACTCAAAGCATCCTCACTTGAGCTTCATGAGAATGTTGAAATTCTCAATGCCAGGCTTTCAAAACGTAATGCCGCCTATGGTGATTATCTTTATGCGCGGTTACAGCGTGAAGGGTTCTTGCACCGTGATTGCCAACGCATGGCCAATCAAGACCGCAACATATTTGCAGCTTGTATGCTGGCCCTTGGCGATGCCGATGCAATGGTGACCGGCCTTACACGAAACTATTCAGTGGCCTTAGACAACGTGCGCCGCGCTATTGATGCCAAGGAAGGCCATCGCCCTATTGCGGTTTCCATGGCCTTGGTGCGCGGGCGCACCGTGTTTATTGCAGATACGTCAATTCACGAATTACCAACTGCGGAAGAACTTGCTGATATTGCGCAAGAAGCCGCAGGAGTGGCGCGGCGCTTTGGTGTTGAACCCCGCGTGGCATTTCTCTCTTACTCCACATTCGGTTATCCAAAAGGCGACCGTGCGGAATATGTGAGACGCGCTGTAAAAATTTTGGATGGGCGCCAAGTTGATTTTGAATATGATGGTGAAATGGCAGCCGATGTTGCTTTATCGCCAGAGGCCATGGCGCTTTATCCCTTCTGCCGCCTCAAGGGCCCAGCCAATGTGCTGGTAATGCCTGCCGCACATTCAGCTTCTATTTCAACAAAAATGTTGCAGCAATTGGGTGGTGTTACTGTGGTGGGGCCCTTGCTCACAGGGTTGGCAAAGCCAGTTCAGATTGCTTCAATGTCGTCCACCGCCAATGACATCGTGAACCTAGCGGCACTTGCAGCTTTTGATATCAATTGGGTGGGGCACCAAAATGCGCGAAGTAGCGCGGGTTGATTGAAGTAATTGGCAACACCACCAAAATATCGGTGGTGTTGAAGGCTTGGTCAATCACTGCTCCTTCGCCAATATAACTGCCAAGCCGCAAATAGCCTTTGATTAAAGGTGGCAAGCTGAGCATGGCCTTGCGGCAATCAATTGCACCTGCTGGTTTGCGTTTCATATCGACATAGCGATCAACATGGGCGCGGGCATGCCATTCATCTGGCAAGCTGGTGTGATGGCCGAGAAAACTTAATGTATCAGCATGAAGGTCAGGATCAATCCCATCAAAGCTGGCGCAACCAAACATCACATCCACTTTATAGTGGCGCACATAATTCCAGATGCCTTGCCACAAAAGCTCGATTACAGGTGTTCCGCGATATTGCGCCAACACGCAAGAGCGCCCCAACTCTAAAAATGACAAATCAGATTTACGCGCCAGAAGTGGTTGAACGTCAAATTCTTCTTGGCTGTAAAAACCTCCAAATTTTTTGGCAATGGTTTGGCGCAGCATACGGTAAGTGCCAACCACCTCTTCATCATCGATGCAGAGTTCAGGACTAGAGCTTTCGGTGCGGCTTCTGGTAACCAGCAAGTGATCGCAAATTTCATCAAAACGATCTTGATCACGCAAGGTTGCGCGGGTTTGCGCATCGGCCACTGCTCCCATTTCTTGATAGAAGACACGGTATCGCAAGCGCTGGGCAACTTCAATATGGCCGGCGGATTTGGCCAATTTAATGCCAAGATCAAGCCGCTTTGAAAAATGTGGTTCAAGCTTCACAAAACACCCCTTGTAGGCAGCCTATCAACACCACAATTGTGACAGTTTTATCAAGGGTAAAATGCGAAGGGCTTTATGCGCTTTTGCGAACGCGCATCAAATCGCTAAGCGCATCTTCAAGATCAAGTTGATCAAAAGGCTTGGCCAAATGCCCATCCATTCCGGCATCATGGCAGGCTGCAATGTCATCTGGGCTGGCATGGGCTGTGAGGGCCAATATTGGCAGTGCGCGGTTGCCCTTGGCTTTAATCTTGCGTTCGCGGATCATGCGGGCAGTTTCATGGCCATTCATGCGCGGCATTTCCACATCAAGCAAAGCGAGATCAAATTTGCCATTGTGTAAAAGCGCCTGCAAAGCAGCATCACCATTGTTTACGGCAAGAATTTCATGGCCCATGCGCGTGATCATGGTTCGAATGAGCAGGCTGTTCACAGGGTTATCTTCAGCTAAAAGTAAGCGCAGTGGTTTTTGTGCGCGTGGTGGTTTTATAGCTTGGCGCAACTCAATACTGGTTTGTTTCAGGCCGGCGCTGTCTTGAGCGGCCAACAAGTATAGCAAAGTGGAACGGCGCAAGGGTTTTAGCAAATAGCCTGAGAAAGGGGCAGAAAGCAGTGATTTATAAATGCTACGCTCTTCAGATTTGAGTATCACCCAAACAGAGCCCGATTTTTTCGCAGGCTTATGTTTAGCCCAGCGTTGTAATTCCGGGGCAAAGCTGCTGTCGCTGATAATTGACAAGAGCGGGGTCGCTTGTGCAAGGCGGGTTTTAAGGTCAGCTGCGGATTTAAGTTCGCTCACTTCCGCGCCCAAGTCTCGCAGGCTTTGGGCCAAGTGCTGCTTGGTAACGCCATTGTTCATGGCCAGCAGGTAATGCCTATTTTTAAGGGCCTTGGTGGCAACGCTTTGCAGAGGAGAAAAAATTTGTGGTAATGTGACGACAAATTTTGTGCCCTGACCTGCTGCACTGGAAACGTTCAATGTGCCGCCCATATCGGCAATCAAGCGTTTGCTAATGGCCAGTCCTAGTCCGGTGCCTCCATATTTTTGTGCGGTCTTTGCTGTTGCTTGCTCAAATTCTGAGAAAACGCGGCCAAGCTCTTCCTCAGTCATGCCGATGCCTGAATCAGTGATCGCAATGTTGAGTTGGCTTTTGCTATTCAAGGTGACCGCAATTGCAACGCCGCCTTTTTCGGTAAATTTAATGGCATTGCCAGCGAGATTGAAGATAATTTGGCGCAAACGCACATCATCGCCAACCACCATTTGCGGCACGTCGCTTGCGATATAAGCCGAGATTTCGATGGCCTTAGCATGGGCGCGCGGTGAGAGAAGCTCGGTAACAGTTTCGATGAGGCCAATCAGATCAACAGGTTGAGCAGCAGCAGATTTTTTTGAAGCGGCCTTGGCCGTATCGAGAATTTCATCAACAATCGACAATAATGTGCGGCTAGAAGAATGGGCGATGCCCGCATAGTTTAATTGCTCGGCCGTGAGTTCTGTTTCCTGCAACAAACTCAACATTCCGATGATGCCGTTGAGGGGGGTTCTGATTTCATGGGTCATGGTGGCCAGCAGACGCGTTTTTTCACGCGCTGCAATTTCAGCTTGCGCTTTGGCTTGATGGGCAGCGGCCACTGCCGTCATCAAGCGGTGGGTGCTGCGGTCATGGCTGTTTTTCACAAGTGTGAATGAAATGGCGATAACACCGAGAACGCCCGCGATTAAAATTGTTGCCGCGATTTGAAAGTGCTGGTGTGCGGCAAGATAGATAGTGAGCACAATTAACAAGGCCGTTATGGCCAGCGTGAAGACAGGAATCAACAGAGGTGATGTGCCCCGATCCCCCTTCAACACCTTTACACTCGCATCTTGGTCCAAACGCATGACTCACATTTACCCACTGCACCATTCTGGCAGGCTTAGTTTGAGAAATGTTAACGGAATGAAATGAGAGTCAACAGGTGGTGAATATCCACTTAACTTTACGCAGCTTGGCGAAGCCCCGCTGGTTTCTGGCGATAGCTCAGGGCTTCGGCCAGATGCAGCCTTGAAATCATGTCACGCGCATCAAGATCAGCAATGGTGCGGGCAACCCTTAAAACCCGGTGATAGCCGCGGGCCGAAAGGTTCATAGCGTCGGCGGCATCTCGGATCAGGGTGGTACCTGCCGCATCCAAGGCCGAAATAATTTCAAGCACGGTGCCATCAGCTTGCGAATTGGTGCGTAAGTTTGGCTGGTCAAGTTCGGCAAAACGCTGCTGTTGAATGGCTCTGGCTTTGGCTACGCGAAGGGCCACATCCGCACTTTTCTCTTTGGGCGCAGGTAAAGTGAGATCAGAAGCACGCACAGCGGAAAGCTCAATTTGAATGTCAATCCGGTCAAGCAGTGGGCCTGAAATACGTTGCTGATAATCTGCCGCACAGCGCGGGCCTTGCCTGCAGGTATGTCCGGGTTCGCCCGCCATTCCGCATTTGCACGGATTCATCGCAGTTATCAGCTGGAACCGCGCTGGATAAGTGATGTGGTAGTTCGCACGGGCCACCGCCGTTTCACCCGATTCCATGGGTTGACGCAAGGCCTCTAACACGCGCGGTTGAAACTCTGGCAACTCATCCAAAAATAAAACACCGTGATGGGCCAGAGCCATTTCGCCTGGTTTGGCGCGAAGGCCGCCGCCAACAAGGGCCGGCATGGAGGCAGAATGATGTGGGCTGCGGAAGGGCCTGCGTCTGGTCAATTGGCCGCCCTTTAATTCGCCACCCAAAGAGGCAATCATGCTCACATCCAGCATTTCACGCGGGTCCATCGGCGGCAGTATTGATGGCAGGCGCTGGGCCAGCATAGATTTTCCAGCCCCCGGCGGCCCTACCATAAGCAAATGGTGCCCGCCTGCAGCGGCCACTTCCAAAGCGCGCTTGGCTGCCTCTTGGCCTTTAATATCAGCAAGGTCCGGTAGGGCTTTATCGATCATGGCAAGATGCGGTTTTGGCCGCGACAGAACTTGGCTACCTTTAATATGATTGATCAGTTGGATCAGATTATCAGGAGCTAAAATATCAAGATCATCAGCAGCCCAAGCAGCCTCCGAGCCGGAAGATTTGGGACAAATCAAACCTAAATCGCGGGCGTTGGCGGCCATGGCGGCAGGAAGCGCACCAGAAACAGGGAGAAGACTCCCATCCAAAGCCAGTTCCCCCATCACTACATAGCGATCGAGGAAATCTGGAGGAATAACGCCCAAAGCTGAAAGAACTGCCAAAGCTATCGGCAGATCATAATGGCTGCCTTCTTTGGGCAAATCGGCTGGCGATAAATTAACCACAAGGCGTTTACCCGGCAAGCCAAGCCCAATGGCATGAAGTGCCGCACGCACCCGCTCTTTACTCTCAGCAATGGCCTTATCGCCAAGACCCACAACCTGAAACACGGTTTGGCCAGACATGAACTGCGCCTGTACATCCACAGCCACTGCCTCAACGCCGTGAAATGCCACTGTTGCCACCCGTGCTGTCATATTCCCCACCTGCCGCACTCAACACATTGGCGAAAGCTAGCGTAGTTCTGCAAGGGTAGCAAGAACATTAAGTGAACGTTGACAAAACAGTTTAATTTTGGAACGATGCTCCATCAAATTTAAGGCAAGCTATGGCAACCGTTATCGTCGATCCAAGCAAAGTGCGTGAATTTTCAGACTCTGAAAGTTTTTATCTGTGGCTCGCACAGCACCACAATGAGCAAGAAGAATTGTGGATCAAAATACACAAAGTGGATTCAGGCTTGCCCTCAATCAATGCCAAGCAAGCCATTGATGTGGTGCTGTGTTGGGGCTGGATTGATGCCGTGCGTAAAGGCTTTGACGATAAAAGTTTTTTACAGCGCTACACCAAGCGTGGCCGCAAAAGCATTTGGAGCCAAATCAATGTTGATAATGTAGCCCGCCTGATTGCTGAGGGCCGCATGACCGAACATGGAATGAAGCATGTTGCCGCCGCCAAGGCCGATGGCCGCTGGGACCGCGCTTATAAAAGCGGCAAAGACCTCAAAGTTCCGGATGACTTGCAAAGCGCTATTGATGCCGATCCAAAAGCCAAAAAAATGTTGGCAACGCTCAGCGAGCAAAACCGTTTTGCCTTAGCCTTTCGCATGCACAATTTGAAAACAGATGCGGGGCGCAAGAAAAGAGTGGAAGCTTTTGTGGACATGCTTCGGCGCGGCGATACGATTTATCCGCAGAACCAGAAGTGATTATTTTGCATCCAATTTATTGATGGCCTCAACATTAGATGCTGATGATCCGTTGGGATCAAACTCAGAAGCAAGCCAACTATCAACAATGGCCTTTGCTAATTCAGGCCCAATCACTCTAGCACCCATGGTGATAATTTGCGCATTGTTAGATTTAGCTGCCCGCTCAGCCGAATAAGTGTCATGCGTGAGGGCTGCTCTAATTCCAGCAATTTTATTGGCAGAAATGCACACACCAATGCCGGTGCCACAACATAATATAGCGCGGTCAAAAGTTCCGTCGATTACGGCGCCAGCTACTTTGGCTGAAAGGTCGGCATAAAAACCAGATTGGCTCAGATTTGAAATTTCATGTTCAGCTTTTGCTCTTAAGTGGGCTTCAAGCACATCAACCAAAGGTTTTCCTGCGCTATCGCCGCCCAATGCAATTTTCATTTTTAATCTCCAGCAGATTTCAAAACTAAATTTAAAATTTCAATATAGTCATTGGCATTCCACGCGGCCCGGCCAATGAACAACCCATCGATATGAGATTGCATGGCGAGTTCCACGCAATTGGTCTTGTTCACACTGCCGCCATAGAGAATAGGCACTACCGCGCCTGTAATCTCAAGCGTAAGTTTTGCAATCCTGATATGTTGTTCATTGGCAAATTCAGGCAAAGCCGGAGTTCCACCTTCGCCAATCGACCACACAGGTTCATAGGCAATAATGAGTTTATCCTGAGCATTGGCACTCACATATTTCAGAAGTGCGCGAACTTGCTTCTCGAGCGCTTGGGCGGTTTGGCCTTGCTCATATTCTGCTCGCGTATCACCAATACACACCAACGCTGTGAGGCCATGCCGCAAAGCAGCTTTGGTTTTGAGCGCCACTGTCTCATCAATTTCATTAAAGTTTATGCGCCGCTCACTGTGGCCAAGTTCCACCACAGTTGCACCGCAATCCTTCAGCATCAACGGAGATACTTCGCCGGTCCAAGCACCTTGGTTTTCCCAGTGCATGTTCTGGGCACCGATTTTTACATTTGTGCCCCTCAAAATATCAGCCACATCGGCAATATAAGGAAAAGGCGGAATGACAAAAGGCTGCACTTTGGAATTTGATGCAACTGCGGCCGCTTTTAGAGTGTTAGCAAACTCACGCGCTTCAGCCCGCGTTTTATTCATCTTCCAACTGGTGCCAATCCAGGGGATTTGTTTTTGAGCGTTAATTTTCACAAGCGACCCATTCAAAGGCCTTATATGTAGTCATGGCTTTTCATGCAATTGCAGATTATGTGGACTTTGCTGAAGGATGGCAGGCCGTGACTTGATGTTAAAAACCATTGACCGATATATCTTGCGTTTAGTGCTTGCGCCAATGGTGGCAACATTGGTGATCAGCCTCACGCTCTTATTGGCGGAAAGAATGTTGGGCTTTCTTGATCTCACATTGGGCAAGAAAAATTCGTTCACGTCCGTGTTTAAAATGCTGGCCTATCTTGCGCCAAACTATTTAGGCTTAGCTGTGCCGATTGCCATTTATCTTGGGGTTTTGTTTGGATTTAATCGCCTCTCCAAATCGCGTGAGATTGATGCCATGCAAGCTTCAGGCATAAATTTGCCACGGCTGTTTCGCCCTGTAATGATGTTGGTGTTTGTTTTAATGCTTGGAAATCTGGTGGCGGTGGGCTGGCTGCAACCCTATGGTCGTTATTCTTACAGGTCGGTGGTTTATACGCTCACCAATGTAGATGCTTTTGAATTGGCCCAAGAAGGCATTTTCATGAAGTCAGGCACCCGCACTTTCATTGTTGATAATCTCGATCAATCCACCAATAGCTTTCACAAGCTCTTCGTGTTTGATGACAAAGCTAAAAACGGCAGCGAGACTTTAACAGCAAGCACTGGCGTTTTAATTGCAGCAACCGAAGCTGTGGGGCCAGTGCTGCGCCTGAAAGCGAGCGACCGCTTGCGCCTTGAACAATCTCCAAATCTAAACAGCATCAATGCCATTGCGCTGCCGCTACTGGTGCAATCCGGCAGCATTGATTTGCCACTTGATAGTGTGGTGGGCGGTGCGTTCAGGCCACGCGGTGCGGACGAGCGTGAGTTGAGCATGTGGGAATTGATTTGGCGACAAAATAATCCACCAGCCAACACCGAAAAAACCCGCATGATTTCGGAACTGCACAACCGGGTTATGAAAATTCTGGCCATTCCGCTGCTGGCAATCTTGGCTCTGCCATTTTCGCTTGTCAGGGCAAGGCGGGCTGATGCTTATAGAATTGGCATAGCCATTCTTGCCTTGGTTGCCATGATCGCCATCATCGAACAAACATCGGTTGCCGCAAGCATTTCCGGCCTTTCGCCATGGTTCATCATGTGGCCGCCCTTCATCGCCATCAGCCTCATTGCGCTGTGGCGTTTCTGGACTGTCAGTTACCGCGTTCGCTAATCACTCAGCAGCTAAAACCTGAACTGGTGCATCAAGCTTGAAACGACCAAGCGCCTTGGCAAAATTCGCAACCAGTGTTTTGGCCGCCGCATCATAAGCATCAGCATCGGCCCAAGTGAGGCGTGGGTTCAAGAGTCGATCATCCACACCAGCCACATGTTCAGGCACCAAAAGGCCAAAGTTCTCATCAACGCGCAGCGCTGTTTGATCCAGCTCGCCTGAGAGAGCAGCTCGCAACAAGCGCCGTGTTACGCTGAGTGGCATGCGCGTGCCGGTACCGTAAGCTCCACCTGTCCAGCCGGTGTTAACGAGGAAACAGTGCGTGCCATGCTTGGTGATGAGGTCGCACAAGAGTTCTGCGTAAACTTGCGGATGGCGCGGCAAAAAGGGTGCGCCAAAGCAGGCCGAGAATGTGGCTTCAGGTGATTTCACACCGCGCTCAGTTCCAGCCAGCTTTGCTGTGTAGCCTGCCAAGAATTGTTGCAAGGCTTGTGTTGTATTAAGTTTAGCGATGGGTGGCAACACGCCAAAAGCATCAGCAGTTAGCATGATAATGGTTTTAGGTGCAGCTCCCTGCCGCGTGGTGCTGGCATTGGCAATTGCGTTCAGAGTGTAAGCAGCGCGCGTATTTTCAGTCAGTGCTCCATCAGTGAAATCAATGGCGCGGGTTTCATCATCCATTGCAACATTTTCAAGCACAGTAGCAAAAGCCAGTGAAGCCTTATGGATTTCTGGCTCAGCTTCTACCGAGAGATTTATCACTTTTGCATAACAGCCATTTTCAATATTGAACACGCCATTCTCGCCCCAGCCATGCTCATCATCACCAATGAGAGTGCGCGTTGGATCGGCAGACAATGTGGTTTTGCCAGTGCCAGAAAGGCCAAAGAAAATTGCCGTGTCTCCAGCTTCGCCAACATTGGCCGAACAATGCATAGGCAAAACCCCAGAGGCAGGGAGCAGATAATTGAGAACCGTGAACACAGCCTTTTTAATCTCACCAGCATAAGCAGTGCCGCCGATCAGCACCAACTTCTGAGTTAGATCAAGCGCAATAACCGTCTCGCTTGCCGTGCCGTGGCGGGCAGGGTCAGCTTTGAAGCTGGGAAGATTGATGATGGTAAAGCCCGGAGTGAAAGCTTCGCCTTGGTTTGCAGGTTTCAACAAATGGCGGATGAACAGGGCGTGCCACGCAAACTCGGTGATCGTGCGGGTGGGCAAGGTATGGGCTTCATCAGCGCAGGCCACCAAATCTTGCACATAAAGATTTTTCATACGCGCATGAACCATCATATCGGCTTTAAGCAGCTCAAAATGCTTTGGGCTTAATGCTTGATTATTTTCCCACCACACCGTGCTGGCGGTTGCATCATCGATCACAACAAATTTGTCTTTGGGGCTGCGTCCCGTGTGAGTTCCGGTTTCGGTTACCAATGCGCCCGTAGCCGAGGCCCGGGCTTCACCATTGGCAAGGGCAGCCTGATAGAGGCTGGCTTGGCTTTCATTGCAGGAGAGTTTTCCAATCCAGCGCAGACCAAGCTTAGCCAATTGCGCGCGGATAAGAGTGGCATGGGGGGATGTTTCTGCAGCGTCAACCATTGTTGTCTCCTCAGGTGAATGAGGGCAATTTGACTGACAATCTAAATGATGTAAAGATGTATTTACATCAATAATTAATGTGTTCGCACCTTATTTTTTGAGCTTTTAACATCATTTAATTTGATAAAATTGTGC
>JAYUPT010000084.1:0-4294 GCA_043759965.1 Aestuariivirga sp.
CGATCCGCTCTTATATGAAAGGAAGATAATTATGTTTGAAGTATTGAAAAGCCGTGTTGCCTCTTGGAAGCGTTACAGCCGTACTGTTTCTGAACTGCAATCTCTGTCGAACCGTGAACTTGCTGATTTGGGCATTGCACGCACCGACATCAACCGCATTGCGAAAGACGCGGTGCGCTAAATGAAGCTTCTTGGCTTAGTTCAGCGCATTCAGCAGCGGCAAGCCAGACGGAAGACTATAAACCACTACGCCCGTCTGACGAACGTCGATTTGGCTGATATGGGAATCAAGCGGTATCAGCTTGAGGAGAATTCGTAAGGGCTAATCCCCCTCACACACCAGAAGTTGGGCCCGAACGGCACTTTAGTTCGGGCTTTTTTATTGAGAAAATTTCACATTGCGGCAATCCGTCGCCAGTGGCAGGTTGCCAGTTTCTTTAGTCTGTGATAGCGAACGCCCGCGGCGCGTTTTTAAACGCGGTTTAACTTATGCGGAAGTGATCAATTGGCGGCAAATCAAATCATCTCGGGTGTGGCAGGGCGATACGCAAATGCGTTGTTTGACCTTGCAACTGAAGAAAAAGCGGTTCCAGCAACGGCAGCCGGACTTTCTGGCTTTCAGGCCCTGATCGACGAATCAACTGATTTGCAACGTTTGATGCAATCACCAGTGTTTAAAACCGAAGACCAGATGACAGCCCTTGATGCTCTGGCGGCAAAAACCAAACTTTCGGGCCTTGCGCTTAATTTCGTGCGTTTGATGTGCGCCAAGCGCCGCTTGCCTGCTTTGCCCGATGCGATTCGCGGCTTTCAGGCTCTTGTAGCTGAAGCCAAGGGTGAAGTTGTGGCTGAAGTTACTTCTGCTGAAAAGCTAACCGCTGCACAACTCAAAGATCTGCAAGCCGCTCTCAAAGCCAAATTGGGCCGCGACGTGAAGCTTGAAACTCAAATTGACCAATCATTGCTTGGTGGCCTCATTGTTAAAGTGGGCACCACAATGATTGACGACTCACTGAAAACCAAACTCCAAAATCTCAAAGTTGCTATGAAGGGAACCGGCTGATGGATATTCGCGCCGCAGAAATTTCGACAATTCTCAAAAAACAAATCAAGGACTTTGGCAAAGATGCCCAAGTTGCTGAGATTGGTCAGGTTCTTTCCGTAGGCGACGGTATTGCCCGCGTTTATGGCCTCGACAATGTTCAGGCTGGCGAAATGGTTGAATTCCCCGGCGGCATTCGCGGCATGGCGCTCAACTTGGAAACCGACAATGTCGGTGTGGTTATTTTCGGTAATGACCGTGACATTAAAGAAGGCGACACGGTTAAGCGCACCGGCGCCATTGTGGAAGTTCCAATCGGCCCAGAATTGCTCGGCCGCGTGGTTGACGCACTCGGAAATCCGATCGATGGCAAAGGCCCGATCAAGACCAAGCTTCGCTCGCGCGTGGACGTGAAAGCGCCGGGCATTATTCCGCGCAAATCTGTGCATGAACCAATGTCCACTGGCCTCAAGGCCGTTGACGCTTTGATCCCTGTTGGCCGTGGCCAACGCGAATTAATCATTGGCGATCGTCAGACTGGCAAAACCGCAATCATTCTCGATGCTATTCTCAATCAGAAATCCATTCACATCAATGGCCCTGATAAAGAAAAGCTTTATTGCGTTTATGTGGCCTGCGGCCAGAAGCGCTCAACAGTTGCTCAATTCGTGAAGATTTTGGAAGATGCAGGTGCAATGGAGTATTCCATCGTGGTTGCAGCAACCGCTTCTGAATCGGCGCCGATGCAATATCTCGCACCTTTCACAGGCTGCACCATGGGCGAATATTTCCGCGACAATGGTATGCATGCGTTGATTGCTTATGACGATTTATCTAAGCAAGCTGTGGCTTATCGGCAGATGTCTCTGCTTCTTCGTCGTCCTCCAGGCCGCGAAGCTTATCCTGGCGACGTGTTTTATCTCCACTCGCGTTTGCTGGAACGCTCTGCCAAGTTGAACGATTCATTGGGCGCTGGTTCGTTGACAGCTTTGCCAGTTATTGAAACTCAAGCCAACGACGTTTCTGCTTACATTCCAACCAACGTGATTTCAATTACCGATGGTCAGATTTTCTTGGAAACGGATTTGTTCTACCAAGGCATTCGTCCTGCGGTGAACGTGGGCCTCAGCGTTTCGCGCGTGGGTTCAGCTGCTCAGGTGAAAGCCATGAAGCAGGTTGCTGGTAAAATTAAGGGTGAGCTTGCACAATACCGCGAAATGGCGGCTTTTGCTCAGTTTGGTTCTGATTTAGATGCGTCCACACAAAAGCTTTTGAATCGCGGTGCGCGTCTCACTGAATTGCTGAAGCAACCTCAGTTCTCACCCCTCAAAACTGAAGAACAAGTTGTGGCTATTTATGCTGGTGTGAATGGTTATCTCGATGCGATCCCGGTGAACCGTGTTCGTGATTTTGAAGATGGTCTGTTGGCCGCTTTCAAAGACAAGCACATGGATATTATGGATGCGATCCGCACTGAAAAAGCCATTTCCGATGTGATGATGCCAAAGCTTAAAGCTGCGGTTGATGCCTTCGCAAAAGCTTTTGCATAAGAGAGCATAATGGCTTCACTTAAAGATCTTCGCAACCGTATCGCCTCGGTTAAGGCGACCCGCAAGATTACCAAGGCCATGCAAATGGTGGCCGCTGCTAAGTTGCGCCGTGCGCAAGAAGCTGCGGTTGCCGCTCGTCCTTACTCTGAACGTATGGCTGTGGTGTTGGCGAATTTGGCGGGCGCTGTGGCTGGTCAATCGGGCGCGCCATTGTTGTTGGCTGGCACGGGAAAAGATCAAGTTCATCTTCTCGTGGTTTGCACAGCCGAGCGCGGCCTTTGTGGTGGTTTTAATTCGTCTATCACCCGCCTTGCCCGCGAACATGCGGACCGTCTGATTGCTCAAGGCAAAACTGTGAAGATTTTTACAGTCGGCAAAAAAGGCAATGATGCGTTAAAGCGTGTTTACGGCAAATATATTGTGGATGCGGTGGATTTTCGTGGCCAAAAAGCCGTGCGTTACGATAACGCAACGGGTGTTGCTGCTGCAATCATCAGGATGTTCGGCGAAGGTGCGTTTGACGTTTGCACTTTATTCTTTGCTGAATTCAAATCTGTAATCTCGCAAAAGCCAACTGCCTTGCAACTCATTCCTGCTGCTGTTTCTGGTGGGGCGGCTGCTGCAGATCTGGGTGGTGCTGTTTACGAAGCCGAACCTGATGAAGCCGAAATTCTTGGCGATCTGTTGCCACGCAATATTTCTACGCAAGTATTCAGAGCACTGCTCGAAAATGCTGCTTCCGAACAAGGTGCGCGCATGAGTGCGATGGACAATGCCACACGCAACGCTGGCGACATGATCAACAAGCTGTCGATTAAATATAACCGCCAGCGCCAAGCTCAGATTACTAAAGAACTCATCGAAATTATTTCAGGTGCTGAAGCACTCTAAGTTAAGAAGGACCGTTTATCATGGCTAAAAAAGCTGTCGCAGCAAAACATACCGGCCTCGTGGGCCGCATTACCGCCGTAACCGGCGCTGTGATCGACGTTCAGTTTGATGGCGATCTGCCGCAAATTTTGAACGCGCTCGAAACCACCAATAATGGCAACCGCTTGGTTCTTGAAGTGGCGCAACATCTTGGTGAAAAAACTGTGCGCACCATCGCCATGGACTCAAGCGAAGGCTTGGTTCGTGGCCAAGCGGTTTATGATACTGGCACTCCGATTATGATGCCTGTTGGTCCTGAAACGCTTGGCCGCATTATGAACGTGATCGGCGAACCTGTTGATGAAGCAGGCCCGATGAAAACCAAGCTCACCCGCGCTATCCATCAAGATGCGCCCTTGTTTGTTGAGCAATCAACTGAAGCTGAAATTCTGGTGACCGGCATTAAGGTGGTGGATCTTCTGGCACCTTATGCAAAGGGCGGCAAGATTGGTCTGTTCGGCGGCGCTGGTGTGGGCAAAACCGTTTTGATCATGGAACTCATCAACAACGTGGCGAAAGCCCACGGTGGTTATTCGGTGTTCGCAGGTGTGGGTGAACGCACCCGTGAAGGCAACGATCTCTACCATGAAATGATTGAGTCTGGCGTGAACAAGAAGGGCGGCGGCGAAGGCTCCAAGGCCGCACTGGTTTACGGCCAAATGAATGAGCCTCCGGGTGCGCGTGCCCGCGTGGCTCTTTCTGGTTTGACAGTGGCTGAACATTTCCGCGATGAAGGCCAAGACGTGTTGTTCTTCGTTGATAACATTTTCCG
>JAYUPT010000085.1:0-4273 GCA_043759965.1 Aestuariivirga sp.
CTTAGACCCCGCCGCAGGCACCGGAACTTTTCTGGCCGAGGTGATCAAGCAAATTGCACCGAAGGTGAAAGACGTGGCCGAAGGCCAATGGTCTAATTATGTGGAGAAGGAACTGATCCCGCGCCTTCATGGCTTTGAACTTCTCATGGCCAGCTATGCCATGTGCCACATGAAGTTGGATATGATGTTGACTGAGATGGGATATAAGCCCACCGCCAACCCGCCGCGCATGGGGGTTTATCTCACCAATTCACTGGAAGAAGGTGACAGAGAAATTCAAGACTTGTTCTGGGCCAAGCCCCTTTCTGAAGAAGCCAAACAAGCCAACACCATCAAACGCGACATGCCGATCATGTGCGTGATTGGAAACCCGCCTTATTCTGGACACTCGTCAAATAGGGGTGAGTGGATCAATCATTTGATCGAAACATATAAGCAAAGTCCCGATTTGAAAAAACCTGCGCAAGGTAAATGGCTATCCGATGACTATGTTAAATTCATCAGATTTGCCCAACACCTCATTGAAAAAAATGGCGAGGGTGTGCTTGGGTTCATTACTAACCACAGCTACATCACCAATCCAACATTCAAAGACATGAGGCAAAGCCTATCCAAAACCTTCGATGTAATTTACGTCTGTGACCTACATGGAAATGCCAAAAAACTCGAAGTATCCCCCGATGGCTCCGCTGACAAAAATGTGTTCGACATCATGCAAGGCGTGGCAGTAATTGTCGCCGCCAAGAAGAAAGTTTCCAAATTAGAGAACAAGCAAAGCAAGACTAAGTTTATTAATCATTTTGATTTTTGGGGTGATCGTAAATCTAAATATGATCAGCTTTGGAAGTCTGAAATCGGCGATATGGAATGGGAGAAGGCAATTTGCGAAACGCCCAATTTCCACTTTCAGAAGACTGATGCCAAGGGCATGGCCGCATACGAAAAACTGTTCCAGCTTCGAGACTTGTTTTCACCATATGGAGATCCAGCACCTGCGGGAGTTTCGACTCAGGATCAATTTGCAATTTCGTGGTCAAGCGCGGAAGTCCATGAAAAGATTGAAGCGCTACTTTCTTCTGACAACGAAACTGAAGCTCGTCAGCTCTACAGATTGTGTTCACAAGAACAATGGAACTATGACCGAGCAAAGAAGGCGCTTTCCAATGGAAGTTGGAAGGAGAATATAATTCCGATCAACTACAGACAGTTTGATAAGCGCTTCACAGCTTACGATCAGAATGTTTTTGTTCATCGCCGAGAGCGCGTTAGCCGCCATTTTATGGGGCAACCAAATTTTGGTCTTGTAACGTGCCGACAAAGTGCTGTTGACGGTTGGAACCACGCATTTCTAACAAATCAGTTTTCAGACGATTGCTTTTTGTCAAATCGTACAAAGGAGCGTGGTTACGTGTTCCCCCTCTACCTCTACCCAGATGAACAATCGCTCGACCAAACCCGCCGCGTCAACTTCGATCCTAAAATTCGCAAAGCCATTGAGGCCGCTGCCACTGATGCTTCGAGGCCCGCTGCGCGGGCACCTCAGCATGAGGGGAAATTAAGTGTGCCCGATGAAGTGGCGATCTTTGATTATATTTATGGCGTGTTGCATTGCCCGGCTTACCGCGAAACTTACAAAGAGTTTTTGAAAATTGATTTTCCGCGTGTGCCTTATCCGCCATCGCCCGATGTGTTCTGGGATGTATCAGCCAAAGGCACCCAGCTTCGCAAATTGCATTTGATGGAAGATGCGAGCGTTGGTGCAGCACCTTACAAATTTGTAGGCGAAGGCG
Source organism: Aestuariivirga sp. (assembly GCA_043759965.1). Classification (GTDB taxonomy): domain Bacteria; phylum Pseudomonadota; class Alphaproteobacteria; order Rhizobiales; family Aestuariivirgaceae; genus Aestuariivirga. The sequence continues at coordinate 1,791 of JAYUPT010000085.1, forward strand.
ATTCAAAAGTTGTGAAGGTGGAGTTTAGGGCTGGCAGCCCCCTCTCTGTCGGCTCCGCCGACATCTCTCCCGCGAGGGGAGAGAATGAAGTGGGAGCGGTGTTCATAAACGCCAGCCAGTGTTTTGAAAATGTTCCGTCGATCGCTTGGAGCTTCTTTATCGGCGGTTATCAACCTGCGCAAAAATGGCTGAAAGACCGCAAGGGCCGCGCACTCTCATGGGAAGACATTCGCCACTATCAAAAGATCATCAAAATTCTGAGTGAGACCAATCGCATTATGAAAACAATTATAATGCCCCTCACATAACCCCAGTCTCGACAAACTGCTTCAACTGCGAAAGACTATCCTGCCAGCCTAAATGACACATTTCCATGGGGATCATATCAGGCACGCCGGCTTGCTCGATCGTCAAATCTGTTCCACAGCTCACTGCTTTCAAAATCACCGTAACAACAATATCGCCAGCCAAATTAGGGTCATCAAACTTATCGTTGTAACGCAGTTTCTCATTTGGAATGAGTTCCAGATAAGTGCCGCCAAACGAATTACCGCCACCTGAATCAAACTCGGTAAAGGTCATGCGGAAGGTGCCTCCCACTTTGGCATCCATGTGATCAACGGTGCAGGTGTAACCCGCTGGAGGCAACCACTTCGCCGATGCAGCCGGATCAAGAAATGCTTTGTAAACGCGAGACGGTGGAGCTTTGAGAACGCGGTGAAAATTTAATGTGTAGGGCATGAATAACTCCTATTTAATGTGGCTAATCAGTTGAAAATTTCCGCCTTGCGGATCGAAGGCCGACACAATCCATTGCCCGCCTGGCACTTGGTGTGGCCCCATGGCAATTTTGCCACCTGCTTTGGTGATGCGTTCCACGGCGGCATCAATGCCATCAACATTAAAATAATAAAGCCACATCGGCATGGGCAGCATCTCTTGTTTTTTCATCATGCCGCCAATGTCTTGGTCGTCAATTTGGAAGAGCACATAATCGCCCATCGCACCCATGGCCATCACGGTGCCTTTGGTCCAGCCGAACATCTCAGAATAAAACCTCCATGCGACATCAAGATCGCCTACATGGGCTTCATTCCAACCCACAGCGCCCATAGCTGATGCGGGCGGCAAGGCTCCGCCTTCGCGTGGGAATGGCTGCATAATGTTGAAGTTAGCACCTGTTGGGTCGCCCACAACGGCCATGCGCGCCACTTGCGGCACATCCCATGGCTCACGGTGAACTTTGCCACCAAGCTTTTTAATTTTGGCGCAACTTGCATCAACATCCGTCACATAGATATAGCCTGACCAAAAGGGTGGCATTTTTCCAAATTCAGCAGGCGTTGCCATAATGCCGCCCATGCCCACACCGTTGGTTTGGGCCACAGAATAGTCCGGTATTTGTGCCTCAAATGTCCAGCCCACCACGGCGCCATAAAACTTTTTTGCAGCCTCAACGTCCGATGTCATAAGGTCGTGCCAGATAAACGGGTTTTGCATTTTCGGTTCTCCTGCTGATTAAGCCTAACAGAAATTTACACATCTCGCAAAACCGTGATCAGCCGTGTACTGACAGCTCACGTTTTTGCTGATACGAAAACTCCATGAATATGATTTGGAATGATCGCCAAGGGCGTTTGTCGCCGCTCAAAGCCACCACGCTGCTGGTGGCAATTACCCCCGCTGTGGTGATTGCTTACTGGTTTTTTACCGGGGCTCTATTGCCGCTTTCTATAAAAATTGCGCTGCGTTTAGTGGGCGATTGGGCGGTGCGATTTTTGGTGCTCACCTTGGCTCTCACGCCATTGCAGCGCATTTTCAATTATCCCAAAATTGCGTTGGTCAGGCGCATGTTGGGGGTAACTGCTTTTTCATATGCCATGGCGCATTTCGTTCTTTATCTCATCAATGTGAAATGGAACCTCGGCTTTGCAACAAACGAAATCATCAATCGCTTTTATCTCACAATCGGCTTTGTAACTTTATTGGGCCTTTCGGCGCTGGCCGCAACATCCTTTGATGGGGCAATTCGCAAATTAGGAACCAAATGGAAAATGCTGCACCGCTTGGCTTATGGCCTCGCGGTGCTCGGCCTGTTTCATTATTATTTACAGTCAAAGATTGATGTGAGTTCTGCAACCTTGATGGCGGGTTTATTTCTCTTGGCCATGACCGTTCGAGTGATGGTGCATCGCCGCATGGCACTCACCCCTCTGGCACTCTGTGGAGCAAGCTTGGTTGCAACGGCACTCACAGCCCTCACTGAATTTGCATGGTATAGTTTGGCGACAGGCATAAACCCATCACGCGTGTTCATGGCCAATTTCATGGTGAACCATGGCCTGCGCCCAGCGCTCATTATTTTAGGGGTTGGTTTGGCAGTTGCGGCATTAGCTTCGGCACGGCAGTGGAAACTGAACTCTAACCGTCAATCTGTGCGCCCATAATGGCAATGGCTTTTTGATAAACCGTGGCTGCATTCC
>JAYUPT010000086.1:0-11492 GCA_043759965.1 Aestuariivirga sp.
GTCTAACTGCTCCTATCAGGTCGCTGTCTGATGTTGGTTCTCTCCTTGAAACCTTGCAAAAACATGGCGCAGAATTGATAATTCATGGCCACAATCACGAGCGCAGCTTGAATGAAATTATCAGTGATGCTGGCAAAATTCCGGTAATCGGTGTGCCTTCAGCTTCGATGGCTTCGGGCCACCACCATCCACCTGCGGCTTGGAATTGTTACAACATTGAGCGACTCAATGGTTCATGGAAAACCAATGTGAAAATTAGGAACTGGAGTACTCCAGAAAACAAGTTTGTTAATGGCGATAGCTTTATATTAGAGGCGGCCTCATAATGGCCCTCTACTTTGGTGAGCAAGAATGAGTAGAATAGCCCGCTTTTTAACAAGCATGATCTTGATACGCTTCATCACCATACTTGCGTGCATAGGCATATTTGTAATCACGCTGGAATCGGTTGCCTTTATCAGCGAAATTTTGTCAATCAATCCAAGTGCCATAAGGTCATTGGCTGAATATGCTTTTTTTAGAAGCCCTCCCGTGTTTGCCGTTTTTCTGCCCATGAGCATGTTGTTGGCGCTGCTTCTCACGATAACTGAGCTCACCCATCGCAACGAGATGACGGCAATTTTCGCAACTGGTATTTCGCCACTTCGCATCATCATCATGTTGCTGCCAATTGCTTTCTTCGTTGGCGGATCGCATTTCCTTTTACTTGATAGGCTAATCCCCGCTGTTACGCCCACGCTGAAAGTTTGGGGCATTGGTGACTATGCTAAAAACAAGGTCAATGTTGATAGCAAAGATCCTGTTTGGATAAGAGCAGGTACCGATATTATGCGCCTATCCAAAGTCAGTGCAGATGGCAAACAACTTGGAGGCTTAATCATTTTTAGACGCAGCGAAGATGGCCGCTTGAAAGAGCAAATTTATGCCGAAAGTGCAACCCAAGAAGATGGCCGCTGGCGCTTACAAAAAGTGGTGGTCTATTACAATTCAGCCGACCCTCCCAACCGACTCGATAGCCTCATTTACAGTGGCACCATGCGGGCAGCCAGCGCCAATCGCACCGGCGACCCTGAAGACATGACATTGAGTGAGCTTGGCACATTCATTTCCAATGGCGGCTATGGTGTGCGCCCAACTTATGTTTATCAAACCACTTGGCATAAACGTTTGACTGCGTTGGTCATCACGTTTTTAATGGTTATGCTTTGTGTGCCTATGTCTGCCCGGTTCCGGCGCGGTGGGGGTTTGGGCTATCTCTTTGTAGTGGGCGTAGGGCTTGGTTTCTTGTTCTTCATATCAGACGGCATTTCCACCACCATGGGCGAATTAGGTATTGTTGCACCTTGGCTGGCTGCCTGGGCACCAATACTTGTTTTCTCAGCAATTGGTCTGACTTTTGTGGCCCGCACTGAGCGTGCTTAGAGCGTTTTGACTTTTTATGGAAAAGTCAAAATCGCCCTAAGTCTCGGTGGTCGATCAATTTTTCTGAACTTTGACGATTTCGTCAAAGTTCAGATTGATCTAGTTCGCAACAACAGCTTTAAACACTGCAATAATTTTATCAATCTCAGCAAAGCTGTGAGCTGCAGAAACTGAACAGCGCAGCAAACATAACCTGTTTGGCGTGCCTGGTGGAATGGCCATGTTCACATAGACACCAGCCGCAAAAAGCGCATTCCATTTTGTTATTGTAGTTTGCTCATCAGCACATTTAACAGCGATAACCGGGCTCACCACATCGCTGCCAGTTTCTAAACCAAGGGCGCGCAACCCATGAAACAGCCGCGCCGAATTTTCCAACAATTTAGTGCGCCGCGCAGGTTCAGCAGCAAGAATTCGCAAAGCCTCAAGCGAAGTTGCAACTGAGGCCGGAGATGCTGAAGCCGTAAACATGTAAGGCCGCATGGCATAGCGCAGCGTGTTAAACAACGGATGGTTGCTGGCCCCAAAGCCACCAATAGCGCCAACACTTTTGGAAAACGTGCCAATCACAAAATCTACATCGTCTTCCAAGCCAGCCTCATTGCCAAGGCCGCGCCCATCAGGGCCAATCACGCCAAATGAATGGGCATCATCAACCAGCAATTGAAAATTATGCTTCTTCTTCAGTGCCACAAAATCAGCAAGCGGTGCCCTATCCCCAATCATTGAGTAAATGCCTTCCAGCACCACCAAGCGCCCGCCCGTTTCACCATCAGAACGTGAAAGCCTTTTATCAAGATCAACAGCATCATTATGTCGAAACCGCACCAGCTTTGCGCCAGACAAAGTGCAGCCATCATAAATTGAAGAATGCGAATCCGCATCGAGATAAATTGTATCGTGCGGGCCTGCCAAACCAGACAACATTCCAAGGTTAGCCTGATAGCCCGTGGTGAAGGCGATGCAATGTTTGAGATTGAGAAACTTTGCCAATTCTTGTTCAAGCTCGGTGTGCAAAGCAAATGTGCCGTTGGCGATGCGTGAACCCGTGGTGCCAGTACCAAAATCGGCAAGCGCTTTTTGCCCTGCTGCAATGCAGCGCGGATCAAACGTTATGCCCATATAATTATTGGTGCCCGCCAAGATAATCTCACGCCCGCCAACCATAGCCCGTGTTGGCGAAATCATCTGGTCATTAGTAACACCAAGAGCGTTGCTGCCCATCGCCAACAAACGTTCAAATCGCTCCGCAATGTCACGGTGCTTATCAAGCAGATCAACCACGCTTAATCTTTCTCCAATTGCGATCGCACATAGGCTGAAAGTTCACCAATGGTGCGAATATCTGCCACCACATTCATTGGAATTTCAATGTCAAAATGGTCTTCAACTTCCATAATGAAATCAAGAATGCCAACCGAGTCTATGTTGAGTTCGGCCGGAATATCAGTTTGCGCATTCAGAATTTTGCCCTGCGCATTAAAGGGCAAAAGCAAAGTGCAAATTCGCGCAACAACTTTAGAATCTTCCATTATTATTTTTCCTGTGTCTTCATAGTTGATTTTAGCCAACCATGGTTTCGATACCACTCTAATGTTTCGCCCAAGCCTTCCGCAAGGCCAATGGGGTTGGGCCTCGGCCAATTTTGGCCCTGCGCCACCCAATCTTCAAAATAAAGTTCACGCAATTTGCCGCGTGAAACCATCCCGGTTTTTTGTCTCACAAAACTCCAAGCCTCCACAAACAATGCAACTGCATTCACCAACCAGTGCGGCAAATACACAACCCGCTTGGGCAAGCCTGATATTTGTTCATTCAATGCAGCCAATTCAGCCCAGTTGTGTCCGCCAGACAAGTCATCAATTTCATAAACACCTGTGGCATCACTTTCCACTACAGACACAATCACATTTGCAAAGTCGTAAACGTGTAAAAGTGAAAATCGAGCTGCTTCAGTGCCAGGAATGAACGCAATTCTTTTTTGCAAAGCGGCAAGCAATGGCAAAGTGGCTTTATCACCCGGCCCATAAATTGCTGATGGCCTTAAAATGGCAACGCCCAAATCACTCTTCGCTGCCAACAAAAAATCTTCGCCTGCCCGTTTGCTCGCAGCATAGGGTGAAAGCTCTGGCTGGCGCGCAGTCAATGATGAAACTTGAATAAACCGCTTAACGCCTGCAGCTTCGCAAGCTTGGAAAACCGATTTCACACCAGTCAAATTTGCTTCGAAAAATTGTGTTTGCGAAAGTGCTGAAATTGCACCTGCCAAATGCACAACGCAATCAGCATCTTTTACCAGCGCAGCCAATGCCTGTGGGTTTTCAAGATCGCCAGAAACCACTCTAACCTGTTCAGAAAATTGGCCAAGCTTTGGCTTTCTCACCAATGCAGAAATCTTAAACCCAGCTTCAAGCAATGCCGGCAAAACAGCACTGCCAACAAAACCTGTGGCACCTGTCAGGGCAACTTTGCACACCATCAGAATTTCAAACTAGGCAAAGAAAACTTGCAGTTCACCGGCAAGATATTTTTGCCGCGCACCTGCGCGAGAAAGCTTGCCAGACGAGGTGAAAGGCAAGCTGCGCGGTGCCACCAATATAATGGTGCAGTCAACTCCAGCACTTTGATGAACAAGCTTGGCAACATCACGGCGCAAGGCTTCTTGCAATGGAAGTTCAGTGCTGCGGCATTCCACTAACACCACCACTTCATCATCGCCATCAGCGCCTTCAATAGCAAAGGCTGCAACTTCACCCGATTTGAGAGCCGGCAATTGCTCTGCCGACCATTCAATATCTTGCGGCCAAATGTTGCGACCATTGTGCAAAATCAAATCCTTGGCACGGCCAGTAATCACAATCTCGCCAGCCAGCAAATAACCCATATCGCCAGTGTCAAGATAACCATCAGTGCCAATAGCCTCATCAGTGCTGGCAACGTCGTTAAAGTAATTCGACATTAAGCTAGGACCAGTCACAAACAAGCGGCCAATATGGCGCTCACCTAAAATCTCGCCACCTTCACCACGCACTTCAATCTTGTGGCCTGAAATTGGTTTGCCACAAATAACAAAACTGCGGCAGGGCTGGCCTTCAACGCAAGGCAGGGCTAAATTCAAATTATGTACCGCATTGCGGTCCACCCTATCGACGCGAACCGGTGCAGCAACATCACTGAATGAGATGGCCAAAGTTGATTCAGCCATGCCATAGCTTGGCAAAAATGCATCACTGTTAAATTTAGCAACATCAAGCACAGCAGCAAATTGCGAAAGCACGTCCGCACGCACCATATCGCCACCAATGCCTGCAATACGCCAAGCCGATAAATCAAGCGCCACCGCTTCACCATTGATGCGCTTGGCCGCCAATTCATAACCAAATGTTGGTGAGAATGAAATTGTTGAACGATTTTCCGCCATCAACTTCAGCCACAATGCAGGCCTGCGGGCAAAGGCAGTTGTTGCCAAATAATCTAAGCTAATCTGCGCCATCATGGGTGCCAAGCAGAAGCCAACCAAACCCATATCATGATAAAGCGGCAACCACGAAAAGCCGCGATCATCGGCGCGAATTTTCATTCCGTCACGCAGAATGCCTTGTGAGTTTGCAACAATGGCCCGTTGCGAAATCAAAACACCCTTTGGTGCAGATGTTGATCCCGATGAATATTGAATATAAGCCACTTCATCAGCAACAAAACCTTGCAGCCGCGCCATCGATTCAGGAAGAGCCTGCACATCGTTATGGGTGAACACAAAATCAACTTCGGCAAGCGCCGCACTGGCACGAATGGATTCTAAATTTGCCGCTGGCGTAATAATCGCATGAGCATGGGCGGCGCGAAGCATGCCCGCAATGCGCTCCTCATAAGCATCTTTGCCACCAATATACATGCTGTATGGAACCGGGCACGGTACCAAGCCTGCATATTGGCAGGCAAAAAACGTAACCATAAAATCAGCGCCAGTTTCAGCAACTATGGCCACGCGGTCTAACCGCTTTAAACCGGATGACATAAGCTTGCGCGCAGTGGCCAAAGCCAAACGGCGCAATTCCGCATAAGGTAAAACGCAATCCAAAGCGCCACGGCCTGAATAAAAATTCAAACCAGTCAAGCCAAGTGCGGCATAATCCAAGCCCTCAGTAAGCGAGGTAAACTCAGCCAGAATTTGCGGCAAAGCACGATTAGACGTGGGCGTACGCATTAAAACGTTAGAAATCGTCTCAGCGCCATCCAAAGCCAAACTACCCATCTTCATCAAAGCCACACCAAAAGTGAATCAAGAAACGTCTGATTCAACAAACCCATTGGCTCTAGCTAACAAAGGCTTGGCCTGGTTTTGAAATCAATTGGTGTTTCCAAATATTACAGTTAATAGTTGGCTAAAAATGTAACTTTCCCAAATACATAGCAAGGGTTAGCAATGTCATCACGCCGAACAAGCACCCCGTAACCCAAACATAAATCATGTCGGCAAGCGAATATCCAGAGTTGGGCATGGTTTCAGCCGGAGGCACACTTGCCACAAGCTTATCATGAGAAACCAAACGGTGGGCCAAATAGCGTGTGAGATAGTTCACCATCTCAGCTTCAGAGGGCGTCTCAAACACCGTCTCACTATTTTTTTCACGATCTTGAATTAGCCGAAAACTGCGCGGGTCAGGCTCCATCACAACTGACGAGATCAGATCAACCCACAGTTTTGGCTTGACTCCAGGCAGCACCGTAAGATCAAACAGCGCCTGGGCTTTCTCATTACCACTAAGTCTTGCTTTCACGGCATCGCGCAAACTCTCCAGTCTCAGTGCGCGCGCATCTCGGATATTCATAACAGCCTCAAGCTGCGCTGCTTCAGCAACACGCGCTTGTCTCAAGGCAAAGCCAAAATCGTTTTGATCAGCCATGAATACTTCAACCACCTAAACGCTGTGCCAATATGAGACACTCTCAATCCCAATCGAAACTTCTGGTTCAATCGAAGCAATTTGAGGGCCACATAACCTCAATTAAGATTTGCAAGCCGCAGGCACAGGGTCTGTCCCAAACCAAAGTTCAAACGTATTGGGTCTTGCTTTTGCAGCACTGCTTTCCAAACCAGAAAGGTCCTTAACCACAACCCTCAAACCAACATTGGTAAACATTTTAGCTAAGCTCTGGCCACGCGGCTCATCTGATTGCAAGAAAACGCGCAACTCATGTTGCGCACCATTCCATGTGGCGCGGGCAAAGCCCGGCACCACCAAACCTGTTGAATCAGTATCACGCATTTTACTGATCAACGTGCGCACGCACACCCGTTGCGCCTCATCTTGCGTGTGAACAAAAACGCGACTTGGCAAACGCTCTAATGCTTCCCTAAACGTAATTTCAACTTTTGAATTTTGCACAGAGGCCTTGAGCAAAGCTTGCTCCATCAATGGCAACAATTCTTTGTCGGCTGAAGAATTTGCATAGGCCAATTGCGCCGCCACAAATTCCACCGGAACTTTGTCATTCTTCAAAAGATACTCAAACATCGCCACACCATATTTGCGCCGCTCCGCCCGCTCATCACTCACCAAATCAATCATGGTTTTGAGATCGTTCAAATTCTGCTGCCAACGCGTGTAATAAAGACCAGTACCCGCAACTGACAATGGGATCATCACCGTGGCCAGAAGTTGCAACATGGTTTCACGAAATGGCCGGTGTGTTGTGGTCATCAAAGAATCTCCGAGTTCAAATCAGTCTAGCGCGCTTCATTTGCGCCAAAAAGGTCGAATAATAAGGCGCGGCAAAGAAACATCCCCCTGCCCCTCAACCCCCATTGGCATATCCAACGTGCGGGCGTGGATACTTCGGCTCTTAAAAATTCTATCCCAAACCGAAAGCCCTGTCGCATAATTTGAGTCCGTGTCTTGACGCAAAGCATGGTGGTGCAGAAAATGAATTGAGGGCGTTACAATCACATAAGACAATGGCCTTTCAAGCCAGTGCGGAAGACTGATATTGGAATGGTGAAATAGTGCAGCCATCGTTACCAGCACTTCAAAAATCACCACAGTTGAAACCGGCACACCAAGCAAGATGATGATTACAGCCCGCACCAATGACGACAAAATCACTTCCCCAAAATGAAACCGCACTGCCGAACTTACATCCAAGTTTTCGTCTAAATGATGCACCTCATGGAAACGCCAAAGCAATGGAAATGCGTGATTAGCGCGGTGCCAAAAATAGATCCAGCAATCGAGCAGAACTAAATCAATTATAATTCCTGTTGCCCATTCCGGCCGCCACGTCAGTTGCCATTGCGCAGCAAGTAAAGTGATTGGCACTACAATAAAGGGTGAGAGAATTATATTGAGACTCGCGAGAGAAAAATTTTTAAGCAACCGAATAATGTGCACGCGCAATTTCACCGCAGGGAAAAAATGCTCAAGTAAAAGCAAGGTGGCAAATACCCCAACCAGAATTCCAGTTTTACTCAAAGCCAATTGCGTTGCCCATTCCATCACTTAGAACTCAACAGTGCATCAGCAAATTCAGCAAACCCAATTCCACCTTCGCCCTTAGTGATGTAACGTGGCAAATCACTCATCAGTGGCGCAAACGGCAAAAGATTGGCCACGCCAATACCATTGGAAAATTTTGCATACATGGGCGCATCATTGGGTGAATCACCAACATAAGCAATTTCAGAATTTGAATGCTGGCCATCAATACCAAATAATTCCTGCATCATCCTCAAGCTCATCGTAAGTTTGTTGTGTTCGCCAAACCAAGCATTAACGTGGATAGAACTCACTTTTGCTTCTGCACCAGCCTTATTAAATTGTGCTGCAATGTCTTGCGCCAAAGCCAATGGCAAGGGCGGCACATCTTCAGCAAAGTCAATTGCCACATCAATTTCGCGGTAAGCTTGATCAGAAGCCCAAGCCGCGCCCGTAAACTGAACTAAAACTTCCTCAGCAAGTGCGTGCAACCGCTCAACATTGCCGCGCCGCACCGCATCAGTTTGCGCATAGACCCGGCGCATCTTCTTAGTGGCTGCATCATATTGAAAATAGAAGGCTCCATTCTCGCCAACCACCGCATCCACAGGCCAAATGCGCGCAATCAAATCGCACCACCCAGCAGGGCGTCCCGTAACGGCGATAACTTTTATCCCGGCTTTTTGCAGCCTCTCCAATGCACCATAAGCAATGGCAGGCAAGCGCCCATGCAGCGTCAACGTGTCATCAATATCAGTGAGAACAAATTTGAGCTTCGCTAAGTCTTTGCGTGGCATCTGTAGGAGGGGAAGAAAATTCATCACACATTCCAGCCTTAGTAATAAATTTGCGAAAGGCCAGAAAGGGAAATGGTGGCGAGAGAGGGAGTTGAACCCCCGACCCCAGGATTATGATTCCCGTGCTCTAACCAACTGAGCTACCTCGCCATTGCGGCGGGGTATAAGGAAAATCAGCACCATAAGTCAAGCGGCAGGCGCATCATTCTCGTGTTCGTCACCTTGATCGCCCAAAACAAAGGTGCGCCACAGCGAAATCCACGCAAAATACAGCGATGTGAGGCCAAAAATGACAAGTTGCGCCTTATAAATCCAATCATCATAGCCGGGGTTGCGGCCACTGATCACCAAACTCAAAGTCATGGCCGCCCACACGACCGTCATAGGAATAGTGATGTTACGCCAATGCGTAACGCGTAAGGGATGCACAAACTTGATTGGAACAAATGTTAGAATGCTGAGCACAATAACTGTGATTAAATTAACCACCCAACCCGTGTTGAACAGGTAGAAATAAAGCACCACAACATTCCAGATCGCTGGAAAACCCACAAAGTAATAATCAGATGATTTCATGCCCACATTGGCAAATGTGTAACAGGAAACGGCCATGATTAACGCACCCGCCATCAGGCTCCAAGTGGAAGGTTCAAAGAAATGCGGCACCGGCACCATGTTGAACCAGTAAATCATCAAAGCCGGAACAGCCACATAGGTGAAGAAATCAATCACCAGATCAAGTGAGGCCCCATCAAAATTTGGGGTGTATTCAGTAACGCGGGCTTTGCGCGCCAAGGTGCCATCAACACCATCCACAAACAGTGCAAGACCAAGCCACATGAATGCGGCCACCGCATCATTTTTCAAAACTGCAACCAATGCTAAGAAGCCAAGTACAATGCCACTGGTGGTAAAAGCATGAACCGACCACGCAATGCCTTTTTTCACGTCCTTATCAAGATTTGGATGCAAGTTTAATTTTGCCATGCGACTAATTCCCATACGTCTCCTCTGCGAGTATAGAAAATCATACTGCCGATGGCAAATACTGATCACGCTTGGCGTCGAAACTCCAACAGCGTGAAAATACCCATGGGCTTAACTGGCCTGATACTACATAAACGCAGTTTTTCACTCACCAGCAGCGTATCAATTGGAAATTCCGGACGCCAGCCCAGCTTGCTTGCATGCTTTGCAAAGCCCTTTTCGATTACGCCGCGCAAACCACCTTCAACATTAAAATGATTGACTATAATAACCGTGCCACCAGGCTTGGTCACGCGTGCAAGCTCATGAATAACTTTGGCCGGGTCCGGCACAACGGTGAGCACATACATGGCAACAACCACATCAAAACTGGCGTCATCAAAGGCGAGTTCCCCCGCATCCATTTCCATCAGCGCTTCAATATTTGTACACCGTGCTTTCTTAATGCGAGCGCGGGCCCGGTCCAGCATTTCAGTTGAAAGATCAATACCGGTCACTTGAAATTGTGGTCCATAATGAGGCAGAGCAAGCCCCGTGCCCACACCCACATCAAGCAATCTTCCCGAAAACTGATCGGCTTTCCGCACTGCATGGCGCATGCCAGCAGTTACCAGCTTTCCAAAAATGGCATCATAAACCGGGGCCCAACGTTTGTAGGCTTTGCGCACATCTTCAACGTCCATTTCCTGAAGCTTTTTTTGCGCCTGCATTGTAATTCCCTTTAAAAGAAAGTCGCAAATAGCAGCCAAGGTGTCGCAATAGCAAGATTTAACTCAAGCAATGTTGAGCGTAGCTTCCTGAAATGCAATAAACCCACCGCCCAGAACCCGCGCACCTGTGCCAGCCCCATCATAAAACACCGAAGCTTGCCCCGGCGAAACACCATATTCACCTTTCGGGATTCGAACGATCGTTCGACCATTTTCGTTCCGAAGCGTTGCTTCAACTGCAGGTCGAGTAGATCTAATTTTGACAAATAGACTTTGTGCATTTTCAGAAAGCGGCTCATGCCCAAGCCAATTCACTGATTGAACGAGTATGTCACGTTGCATCAGTGCCTCGCGCGGGCCAACAACCACTTCTTTTCGGGCCGCATTCACCTTCACAACATATAGGGGATCACCGCCACCCACACCAAGCCCTTTGCGTTGACCGATGGTATAGTGAATGATTCCGTTATGGCGTCCCAATACCCGACCATCAAGATGAATGATGTCACCCGGTTCCGCCGCATCAGGTCTCAACTTTAATATTACCGTTGTATATTTGCCTTCCGGCACAAAGCAAATGTCTTGGCTGTCTGGTTTATCAGCCACCATCAATCCAAGCTCCTGCGCCATGGCACGGGTTTCGGATTTAGGTAATAGGCCCAATGGAAAGCGTAAAAAATCAACTTGCTCTTGCGTGGTTGCAAACAAAAAATAACTTTGGTCACGCGCCATATCCGCAGGGGTGAACAAATCGCGATGTTGCGAGCCAGCGCGCATCCGGCTTTCAATATAATGCCCCGTTGCTAAAGCTGAAGCATCCAAATCTTTGGCCCGCGCCAATAAATCGGCAAATTTCACAGTCTGGTTGCATGTTACACAAGGAATAGGTGTTGCCCCTTGCAGATAGCTATTAACAAAATCATCAATCACCGCTTCTTTAAAGCGCGATTCAAAATCCAAAACATAATGCGGCATGTCGAGTGCTGCCGCCACGCGCCTTGCATCGTGTATATCTTGCCCAGCACAGCAAGCACCTTTGCGCCTGATGGCTTCGCCATGATCATAAAGCTGCAGCGTAATGCCCACCACATCATAACCAG
>JAYUPT010000087.1:0-11455 GCA_043759965.1 Aestuariivirga sp.
GGCTGGAAAGGCCAATTGCTGAGAACACTTTATGCTGAAGCTGATCCAATACTTTCTGGCGGCCACACGGCCATCTCGCGCAAAGACCGCGTGATTGAAGCGCAGAATACGTTCCTTAAAAATTACCCGCAGTGGGATGATACAGTGCGAAAAACCGCAACTGGCCGCCATTATGATGCCTATTGGCTTAATGTTGCGGTGGAGCGGCAAATGCGCCACCAAACATTGATCGACCGCGCCAAGCCCAGTGAAGCTGCAACCGACATTCACATGGACGCATTTGCGGCAGTGACAGAAATTACGGTCTTCACACCAGATCACCCCAGACTTCTCGCATTGGTGACAGGTGCTTGTGCCGCGGCTGGGGCCAATATTATTGGCGCGCAGATTTTCACCACAACTGACGGCATGGCCCTTGATACAATTTTGCTCCAGCGTGAATTTGAAAATGAAGATGATGAACGCAGAAGGGCAACACGCGTGTGTGATTCAATCATCAAAACCCTGCGCGGCCAATTGCGCCTGCGCGACGCTCTGGCCAATGCCCAACAACCCCATGGCCGAGCGCTGGCTTTTAAAGTGGCGCCACGGGTGATTGTCGATAACACATCGTCAAACAAATATACTGTGGTTGAAATCAATGGGCTTGATAGAGTTGGTCTTTTGCATGGCCTTACTGACGCTTTATTTTACCTCAATCTCAATATAGCTTCAGCTCATATTACGACTTTTGGTGAGAAGGCGATTGACGTGTTCTATGTGACGGATTTGACGGGTGCTAAAATTGAAAATGAAAATCGCAAAAACCAAATTGATAAATCTTTGATGGCCGTTCTTGCGCCACCTATTGCTGATGCCGAGCGCATTTCGAAAGTGAAGGTTTAGTCTCATGTCGCTCATGCGCTCAGCTTTAACTGTTGGCGGCTACACCACATTAAGCCGCGTGCTTGGGTTTGTGCGCGATCAACTTGTGGCTTTCACGCTTGGCACGGGCTTTGTGGCCGAAGCTTTCTTCGTGGCCCAGCGCATTCCCAATATGTTTAGGGCGTTGTTTGCTGAAGGCGCATTCAACTCGGCTTTCGTGCCACTCTTTGCCAAAAAGGTGGAAGGTGAGGGACTGACAGCGGCGCAAAAATTTGGCCGTGAAGTATTTTCAGTTTTGCTGGCTTGGGTTTTGGTGTTTTGCATTGCTGCGATTATTTTTATGCCATGGCTGATTTATGTGATCGCCCCCGGATTTTCGGCAACGCCTGAACGTATGGCCCTAACCGTCGATCTTTTACGTCTGTGCTTTCCTTATTTATTGTTCATGTCGCTCACCGCCTTACAAGGTGGAGTGTTGAATAGCTTAAACCGATTTACGGCCGCCGCTGCCGCACCAATTTTGCTGAACATTGTGATGATCGCGTCTAACGTGGTGGCTTGGTATTTTCAAACTGGCAACACGCCAACTACAGGATATATTTTTGCGGTTGGCGTTTCGATGGCAGGTGTGGCACAATTCATACTGTTGGCCATCGCCTGCCGCAGGGCAGGCATGGCGTTTTTGCCGTCTTGGCCAAAACTAACACCTGATGTGAAGAAGGTTTTAAAGCTCAGTGTGCCCGGCGTTATTTCTGGTGGCATTATGCAAATCAATTTGCTCATCGCCACCATGATTGCAACCTCGATAGATCATGCCGTTGCTTATCTCTATTACGCTGACAGGCTTTATCAATTGCCGTTGGGCATCATCATCGTTGCCATCGGTGTCGTGCTGTTGCCCACGCTCTCCAGAAAAATCCGCGCGGGCGACATTCAGGGTGCTATGGACACGAAAAATCGCGCCCTTGAGCTTTCACTGTTTTTAACCCTGCCTTCTGCTGCCGCCTTAATGGTGATTGCAGTTCCCATTATCCACACGGTTTTTGAACATGGTGCGTTTCACGCAGGCGACACGCAAGGAGTGGCTACGGCGGTGATGGCTTTTGCGGCGGGGCTTCCGGCCTATGCTTTAACCAAAGTCTTTCAACCCGGCTTCTATGCCCGCGAAGACACCAAAACGCCGATGCGTTATGCCATTATTTCTGTTGTTGTAAATGTCATAGCAAGCTTGGTGCTGTCGCAATACTTTGGTCACATGGGCATTGCGCTAGCCACCACTTTAGCAGCGTGGACCAATGCTATATTGCTTTATGCAAAACTCAATCAACTTGGGCATTTTGCTTTTGATGCGCGCAACAAGAAGCGCCTGCCACTGATTATCGGGGCAAGTTTGATCATGGCGGCCGTGCTTTGGGGTGCATCTAAGCTTCTGCAAAATCAGTTTGCAGCAGACGCACACTTCCTCTCGTCACTCTGGGCCTTGGGCCTTCTCGTGGGGGCTGGCATTGGGAGTTATTTTGCGGCTGCGCAAATTTCTGGTGCTTTTAGAATTTCTGACTTAAAGGCCGCCTTGAAACGCTAATCTGAGAAAGCTAATCCCATGACCCCATTCGCCCCACGCGTATTTTCAGGAATGCAGCCCACCGGCAATTTGCATCTCGGCAATTATTTGGGTGCCATGCTCAATTGGGTGAAAATGCAAGACACCAATGAGTGCGTATATTGCGTGGTTGATATGCACGCGATCACACTGTGGCAGGACCCAAAAGCTCTGCGCCAAGCCATTCGCGATGTGACGGCGGCTTATTTAGCTTGTGGGCTGGACCCCAAACGCTCGATCATTTTCAACCAAAGCCAAGTGCCAGAACATGCAGAGCTTGCTTGGGTGTTTAACTGCGTAGCACGGCTTGGCTGGCTGAACCGGATGACGCAATTCAAAGATAAAGCAGGCAAGGATAAAGAAGCAGCATCTGTGGGGCTTTATGTTTACCCCAATTTGATGGCTGCTGATATTTTGGCTTATAAGGCAACCCATGTTCCTGTTGGCGAGGATCAAAAGCAGCATTTAGAATTGGCGCGTGATATTGCTGCGAAGTTCAACAATGATTATGAAGTTGAATTCTTCCCGCAGCCTGAGCCTTATATTGTTGGCACTGCCACCCGCGTGATGAGTTTGCGCGACGGCACCAAGAAAATGTCAAAATCTGATCCTTCAGATTTGTCGCGCATTAATTTGACTGATTCTGCTGATGATATTGCCAAGAAAATCCGCAAAGCTAAAACTGATATGGATGCGCTGCCATCAGAACCCGCTGGACTGAAAGGCAGGCCCGAAGCTGAAAACTTGGTGGGCATTTTTGCGGCCCTTAATGGCGGCACCGTGCAAGATGTGCTCACGCAATTCGGTGGCGGGCAGTTTTCGGGCTTAAAAAATGCGCTGGCTGATTTGGCGGTGGAAAAGCTAGCGCCCATCGCAACTGAAACCAAGCGCTTGCAAGCCGATCAAACTTATATTGATCAGGTGCTGGCTGATGGTTCGGCGCGGGCGCGGGCCATTGCTGCTCCTATTGTTAAAGAAGTGCGCGAAATTGTTGGTTTTCTGGTCTCGTAAAGCTTGCCCTTTAAACTTCCCTGAAAAAGGCCTATATATCCGATCAGAGGACTCAACTATGTTTATTCAAACCGAAGCCACCCCAAATCCCGCCACCCTGAAATTTATTCCTGGCAAACCTGTTTTGCCGGGCTCCACCCGCGAATATAAAAAGGCAGCAGATGCGCTTGAATCACCACTCGCTGAAAAGCTGTTCAGTGTGAACGGCGTATCGGGTGTTTTTCTGGGCCATGATTTTATCACGGTGAGCAAAGGCACTGGCGAATGGCAACATTTGAAGCCGGCTATTCTGGGCCTCATTATGGACCATTATGTTTCGGGTGCTCCAGTGCTGACAGACGCTGGCATCATCGAAGTTTCCGGCGAAGAGTTTTTTGAAGACGAACATTCAGATATTGTGAAAACCATTAAAGACCTGCTTGATACGCGCGTGCGCCCTGCCGTGGCCCAAGATGGTGGTGATATTACATTCAAAGGTTTCAAAGAAGGCGTGGTTTATTTGAACATGAAAGGCTCTTGTGCGGGCTGCCCAAGTTCAACAGCAACCTTGAAGCATGGCATTGAAAACCTTATGCGCCATTTCGTGCCCGAAGTTACGGAAGTGCGCGCGGTTTAACGGTTTTCAAACTTGGGCGCGCGCTTTTCTAAAAATGCAGCCATGCCTTCTTTTTGATCGTGAAGATCAAACATCGCATGGATGAGTTCGCGCTCTAATTTTAATCCGGCACTCAAAGGTAATTCTTCGGCGGCCTTCACGGCTTGCTTTGCGGCTCTGGCAACAGGGCGAGAAAGAGCAGCAACTTTCGTGGCAACAACTAAGGCTTCATCCATCAATTTTTCAGATGGAACTACGCGCGATACCAATCCGATTTGATTAGCTTCGGCAGCATCAATCATACGTCCGGTTAAAATCATATCCATGGCCTTGGTCTTGCCCACAGCACGCACCAAGCGCTGCGTGCCGCCAGCCCCCGGCATAATGCCGAGGCCGGTTTCTGGCAGACTGAACTTGGCGCTCTCAGCAGCTACAATAATATCGCACACCAACGCAAACTCACAGCCGCCACCCAAAGCGAAACCCGATACAGCAGCGATGATGGGCTTGGTGATGGTGTTTATATGATCCCAGTCATGCAGAAAATTCTCAGCCTTCACTTGCGCAAAAGTTTTGCCCTTCATCTCGCGAACATCAGCACCAGCAGCAAAGGCTTTTTCATTGCCTGTAAGAATGATGGCTCCAATCGCTATATCGGTCTCAAAAATATCAAGAGCCGCATTCAATTCTGTCACCATTGCTGCATTCAACGCATTTAAAGCCTTGGGCCGATTGAATTGAATGATGCCAACAGCACCTTGGGTGGACACGATGATGTTTTCATAAGCCATGGCAGATTCCTATTTCTGGCACACACAACAATAATATGTTGAACGCCCTGCTTGCACAATGCGGCGTATCTTACCTGAACACTTCAAAGTTCTGCAATCATCACCTTCGCGATCATAAGCGGAAAACCGTTGCTGATAAGAACCTTTCTCACCATCAGCACCAACAAAATCTTGCAAGGTGGAACCTCCGGCAACAATAGCTTCATGCAAAATTTCTTTGATGTGCCGGACCAATAAATCAATGCGCGGATCATAGGATTTGGTCTTCACCAAACTCCCCGCTTTTCGCGTTGGAGAAAGTCCTGCGCGGTGCAGCGCTTCGCACACATAAATGTTCCCAAGCCCTGCTACCACGCGTTGATCTAAGAGTGCTGACTTCAACGGCGCAGATTTACCGCGAAATTTTTCCGCCAAATGCGCGCCAGATAGTTCATTGCCCAGGGGCTCTACACCAATGTCTTTGAGCAATCTATGCTCATACAACACATTCGTATCAGCAAGGTCCATCATACCAAACCGTCTCGGATCGCTGTAAACCAGCCGCACGCCATTATGGAGCGTGATCACAACATGATCATGCGGACCGTCAGCCTTTCCGCCTGCAGCTGTTTCAAAATAGAACTTCCCCAGATTATCTGGCCCGCCTTCAGGCTTCAGCACCGTAAAACGCCCGGTCATGCCCAAATGGACGATCAAGCTTTGGCCATTATCACATTCAATGACGATATATTTGGCCCGCCTTGAAAGGTTTTGCACTGCGGCACCCTCAAGCTTTGCAGCAAAATCTGGCGGAAAGGCAAAGCGCAAATTGGCCCGCCGCAACTTCACGTGGGTGATTGTTTGGCCGAGCAGCACAGGCTCAAGGCCGCGTTTAACTGTTTCAACTTCTGGAAGCTCAGGCATGATTAACCGTGATAAGGCTTGCGGCAACAGTTTCAATAGAAGTCTTTGTTAAGATGCACTATCTTGTGGCCATGACACAGGATACTGAAAATTCAGCCTTTGGCTTTCGCCAAGTGCCAACGGAAGAAAAGCAAGGATTGGTGAACGAGGTGTTCTCCAAGGCCGCGAGCCGTTATGACCAGATGAATGATCTGATGTCTTCTGGCCTGCACCGCTTGTGGAAAGACGATATGATCGCCATGCTCAACCCACCCAAGGGTGATCGCGCCTTCAACGCCTTGGATGTGGCGGGCGGAACTGGCGATATTGCCTTCCGAATTTTAGATGCAGGTGGTGTGAACACGCGCGTGACTGTGGCCGATATTTCACCTGAAATGGTTCTAGAAGGCCAAAAGCGCGGGGAACGAGAGGGCCGCTTGGGCAGCTGCTCTTTCACTGTGGGCAATGCTGAAAGCTTGGCCTTTCCGGATAAGAATTTTGACTCCTACACCATCGCCTTTGGCATTCGCAATGTCACCCATATTGATAAGGCACTGGCCGAAGCTTACCGCGTGTTGAAGCCGGGTGGGCGCTTCTTGTGCCTCGAATTTTCGCACTTGGAATTGCCTGTGCTGCAAAAAATCTATGATGCTTATTCTTTCACCGTTATTCCCGCCGTTGGCAAAGTGGTGACGGGCGATGGCCAGCCTTATCGCTACCTCGTCGAAAGCATTCGCATGTTTCCAAAGCAGGAAGAATTTGCAGATAAAATGCGGAGCGCTGGGTTTAGCAAAGTCACCCATCGCAATCTCACCGGCGGTGTAGTGGCCATTCATTCAGGCTGGCGCATTTAATGGCCAATGTGGTTTCTAATATCGCACGATTGCTGCACGCGGGTTTTGTGCTGGCGCGTTATGATGCGCTGATTCCAGCGGATCAACTGAAACAAGCGCCGTGGCCTGCGCGTGCCGTTTTGAAACTAGCCAAACTTGGCCGAACTGAAGCGCTGGCTGGTGGCGAACATAATAATCTCACATCCGCACTCACAAGGCTTGGCCCCAGCTATATCAAGCTTGGACAATTTTTGGCAACACGGCCTGATATGATTGGGGCCAAACGCGCCTTTGAATTGAAAGTGCTGCAAGACCGTTTGCCAGCCTTCCCCGATATTGAAGCGCGCGCCATTGTGGAGCGTGAATTGGGTAAACCCGTCGCGGAATTATTTTCAAGCTTTGGTCCTTCCATTGCCGCTGCCTCCATCGCGCAAGTGCATAAAGCCACCACGCTTGAAGGCAAAACTGTTGCTGTAAAAATCTTACGGCCCAATGTGGAAATTCGCTTCCGCAATGATATTGAAAGTTTCGGTTTTGCAGCGCGCATGGCAGAACGTTTGAGCAGGCACGCAAAACGCCTGCGCCCCACATCCGCTGTTGCCATGCTTGAAGACTCGATGAAGCTTGAGTTGGATTTGCGCATGGAGGCTGCGGCCCTTTCCGAGATTGGCCAGAACTCTAAAGATGATCCGGGTTTTCGGTTACCCGACGTGGATTGGACCAGAAGCTCAAAGCGCGTGCTGACAACCGAATGGATTGACGGCACACCGATGGCGGATGTTGCGGCTTTGCGCGCCAAGGGTTTTGATCTTTTTAAACTCGCCGATACAGTCATTCAAAGTTTTCTACGCCACGCCATCCGTGATGGTTTTTTCCATGCTGATATGCATCAAGGCAATTTGATTGTTGATCCTGCGGGCACTTTGGTGGCGCTGGATTTAGGCATCACCGGGCGGCTGAGTGAAAGTGACCGCCTGTTTCTCGCAGAGATTCTTTATGGTTTTATCACGCGCGATTATTTGCGCATTGCTCAGGTGCATTTTGATGCAGGCTATGTGCCAGATACACAAGATGTGAACACTTTTGCTCAAGCCTTACGCGCCATTGGCGAGCCTATTATGGGCTTGCCAGCCGAACAGATTTCAATGTCGCGGCTGCTCACACAATTGTTTGAAGTCACCGAACAGTTTCAAATGCAAACCCAACCGCAATTGCTGCTGCTGCAAAAAACCATGGTGGTCACAGAAGGTGTTGCCCGCACCTTAAATCCTGCTCTCAATATGTGGCAGGCAGGTGAGCCCGTGGTGAGGCACTGGATTGAACGTAAATTAGGCCCACTCGGAAAAATTGAACAGGCGGGCGGAAGTGTGATGTCTCTCGCGCGGCTTGGCCTCAAAATTCCAACCATCGTTGATGATGCCCACCGCATCACACGCAAACTGACAGACCTCGCAAATGCCGAGCCACCCAAGCCCTCGCGCTGGCACACACCGGCAATGCTTGCAGGTGTTGCTGCCCTTATTGTGATTGCTGTTAAATTGGTGCTTAAATAAGCTATGAGAAAATCTGTCCTCCTCATCATTGGTGGTGGCATTGCTGCTTATAAAAGTTTGGAATTGATCCGGCTTTTAAAAGGCCGCGGGCTTGCGGTTCGCGCCATTATGACCAAGGCGGCGGAAGAATTTGTAACACCGCTTTCGGTGGCAAGTTTGTCTGGTGAGAAAATTCACAGTGCCTTGTTTAATCTCACTGATGAAATTGAAATGGGCCATATTGAACTTTCGCGCTCGGCAGATCTCGTTGTTGTGGTTCCAGCTACTGCTGATTTGATGGCTAAAATGGCGCAAGGTCTCGCCAATGATTTGGCCTCCACCACCTTGCTGGCAACAGATAAGCCCGTGCTCATTGCCCCTGCCATGAATGTGCGGATGTGGCTTCATGCTGCTACGCAACGTAATCTCGCAACATTAAAAACAGATGGCGTTCGTGTGGTTGGTCCGAACGAAGGCGATATGGCTTGTGGTGAATTTGGCCCGGGCCGCATGGCTGAGCCTATTGAAATTCTCGCCGCTATTGAAAATCTTTTATCAACAATGACAAAACCACTGGCGGGCAAAAAAATTCTGATCACCGCTGGCCCCACGAGGGAGCCTATTGACCCGGTGCGCTATATTTCAAATCATTCCTCCGGCAAGCAAGGCTATGCCTTTGCCGAAGCGGCAGCGCGCATGGGCGCTGATGTAACGCTGGTGTCTGGCCCGGTGTCCTTGCCCAAGCCATTTGGTGTTAAAATTATTGACGTGCAAACGGCTGATGACATGTTGGCGGCTTGCGAAAAATCATTGCCTGTTGACATCGCCATTTTCGCAGCTGCCGTGGCAGATTGGAAAATGGCCAAGCCTTCGCTAGAAAAAATCAAAAAACCAAAATCGGGCGAAACACCCACTCTCAGCTTTGTGGAAAATCCTGATGTCTTGCAGACGATTTCAAAAAGCAAAATGCGCCCAAAGCTGGTTGTGGGCTTTGCAGCTGAAACTGAAAATGTGATTGAGCATGCTAAAGTAAAGCTCGATAAGAAAGCTTGTGATCTGATCATTGCCAATGATGTGAGCGAAGGTGTGTTCGGTTCCAACAGAAACACTGTGCATTTGGTATCTCACTCTGGTGTTGAAACGTGGCCGGAGCTTTCCAAAGCCGAAGTGGCATCACGCGTCATAGCGCATCTTGCGAGCCTTCTAAAATGAAAATTCAAATTATGCGGCTTGAGCATGGGGCAGATTTGCCCCTGCCAAGTTACACAACCTCCGGTGCTGCCGGATTAGATTTACGCAGTGCCGAAGCTCTTACCTTAAAACCAAATGCCCGCGCGTTGGTGGCCACGGGGATTGCCATAGCACTACCGGAAAATTATGAAGCGCAAGTGCGCCCGCGTTCTGGCCTTGCTGTAAAGCATGGCGTGACAGTTCTAAATTCGCCCGGCACCATTGATTGTGATTATCGCGGTGAAATTAAAGTGCCGCTGATCAATCATGGCGAGCAAGATTTTGTGATCGCGCGCGGGGACCGCATCGCCCAAATGATCGTCGCCCCCGTCGTTCAAGTGCAATTACACGAAGTTGCCACGCTTGACGAAACCACGAGGGGCGCTGGTGGCTTTGGGTCATCAGGAAAAATCTAATGGCTTTATCATCAGAAGAAATTGAACGTTATGCCCGCCACCTGGTGCTGCCAGAAGTGGGTGGCCCCGGCCAGAATAAATTGAAAACCGCGCGGGTGCTTGTGATCGGTGCAGGTGGCTTGGGTGCGCCCATTTTGCTTTATCTTGCCGCAGCAGGTGTTGGCCATATTGGCATTTGCGACCATGACACGGTGAGCCTCTCTAATTTGCAGCGCCAAGTCATCCACACCACGCCGAATGTGGGAAAGTTAAAAACTCAAAGCGCTGCCGAATTGATGCAAGCGATTAACCCCCATGTTGAAGTCATTCAACATGACGAGCGCATCACCGCAGAAAATGCTCTCGAAATTATCGACAGCTATGATGTGGTGGCCGATGCCTGCGATAATTTCAACACGCGCTTTCTGGTGGCCGATGCCTGTTATTTTGCGAAGAAACCATTGGTCTCCGCAGCGGTCGGCCAATTTGATGGCCAGATTTCTACTTATAAACCTTACCTAAAAAACGAAAGTGGCGAACCCTTTCCAACCTATCGCTGCTTCATTGGGGATCTGCCGGAACGAGGGATGTTTCCAGCTTGTGAGGAAGCCGGAATTTTAGGCGCACTGCCCGGCATCATCGGCTCCATGCAAGCCATGGAAGTGATCAAAGAAATTCTGGAAATCGGTGAAAGCTTGGCTGGCCGTATTCTGATGTATGACGCATTGCTTGCAAGATTTTTTGAAACCAAACTGAAGTGGAACCCCGAAAATCCACTGACAGGAAAGAACCCAACCGTGACCTCACTTGCTGCCGAAAATTATAAGTAGCGCATTTATTTTTTCAAAAACGCATCGCGGGTTTTTGAAACAGCATTGGCATGGGCTTCAAACCCTTCATAGGTTGCAAGGGCATGGGCATGTTTTGCAAGTTCAGGATAACCTCTGCTGGTTACATAAGCGATTGAATTTCGTTTTAGAAAATCAAACACTGAAACCGCAGAGGCTGTGCGCGCCCAGCCGCCAGTGGGCAGAACGTGATCGGGGCCCACAACATAATTGCCTAATGTTGTTGGCGTGTGCTCGCCCAGCAAAATCTCACCAGCATTTTCCAACCGACCTAAATAGGCGAAGGGCTCCTTGGAGAGAACCTCAAGATGTTCTGGCGCATATTCATTACAGAATGCAATGGCATCGTCTTCATCGCGGGCGAGTATTACACCTCCAATAGGGCCGCTTAATACTGTTGAAGAATAGGAAACGCGCTGCTCGCCCATTTGCTTCCAGTAATTTGGAATAGCGGCGATGGCTTGCTCGGCAACTTTTCTGCTCCAGGTGACAAGATAGGCTGAGCTATCTGGCCCATGTTCGGCTTCCACCAAAAGGTCAAGGCCCGCAAGTGCGCCATCCACACTGTCATCCGCAAAAATAATAACTTCGCTTGGGCCAGCAGGTGAGCCAGTATCGATGAGATGTGAGACAAGCCGCTTTGCAGCTGAAACCCAGGGGCTGCCGGGGCCAATAACTTTAACAACTTTTGGAATTGTTTGTGTTCCGTAAGCAACGGCCGCAATGCCTTGTGCGCCACCCGCTTTGAAAACTTTGGAAACGCCAGCCATTTGTGCTGCAACCAAAGTTGCATCATCAATTTTTCCATTGGGGCCAGGTGGCGTAATGATAATAACGTCTTTAACACCTGCAACCTTGGCCGGAATTGTGGTCA
>JAYUPT010000088.1:0-11454 GCA_043759965.1 Aestuariivirga sp.
TTTATCGGCAAGAAGCCCACGCACCCGTTCGGCCAAATAAGTTGAAAGTGGAAACTTGCCGCCTTGATAAGAAGGGATCATCGGGTCGCGCCCCGGTGCCCGCGTGGCCAGCGCGCCAAACTCATCCAGCCCTTCAAAGCGCAACACTTCGCCTGAAAATAAAAACGTATCGCCCAAGCGCAACTGGCTGAGGAAATACTCTTCGAGTTCGCCCAGCACGCGGCCCCCCGTCACCATACGTTTTCCGCCCCGTATGCGAACCCCGGCAATGCGCAACTTCAACATTTCAGCTCCGATGATGGTGCCCATGTTCATTTTATAACGTTGCGCCAAAAGCGGATGCGCCAAGCGATATTTGCCAGATGTATCGCGCTTGAGTTTTGCGTAACGCTCATAGGCTTTCAGCGCATAACCTCCTGTGGCCACATAATCCAAAGCCTGATCAAAAAACTCACGCGAAAGTTTGCGATAAGTGAAAGCTGAAATCACCTCGGCATACAATTGGTCCGCCTCAAACGGCCCGGCACAAGCACAACACAAAATATGTTGAGCCAGCACATCGAGTTTCATAACAGTTGGATATTCAGAATCCTGTGCGCCCTCGGCTGCCGCATGGCGGGCTGCTTCACATTCCAAAACTTCAAAGCGATTAGACGGCACCAGCATGGCATTGCTCGCTTCATCCAAGCGATGGTTGGCCCGCCCAATGCGTTGCAGCAAACGCGATGATCCTTTGGGTGCGCCAACATGAACTACAAAATCCACATCGCCCCAATCAATGCCAAGATCAAGCGTTGATGTGCACACCACGGCTTTTAATTTATTGGCAGCCATAGCCGCTTCCACTTTGCGGCGCTGCGCCACATCTAACGAGCCATGATGCAACGCGATGGGCAGATTATCATCATTGGCCGCCCATAATTCTTGAAAAATAATTTCCGCTTGGCTGCGCGTGTTCACAAAAATCAGCGACATTTTGGCTTTTTTAATCTCGGCATAAATTTCAGGAATCGCATAGACCGCCCGGTGCCCACTCCACGGCACCCGCGTTGCAGATTGCAAAATGCGAATATCAGGCGGCGCACCTGCCGTGCCTAGAACCAACTTTGCAGCAGGCGCGAGCCATGCAAGCAAAGCATCAGGATCAGCCACCGTCGCCGAGAGGCCCGTGAACCGTGCTTGCGGAGCATGGGCTTTCAACCGTGTGAGGGCGAGCGACAAAAGCACACCGCGCTTGTTGCTCACTACAGAATGCAACTCATCAATGATCACGGCTTTGAGGCTGCGCAGCAAATGCGCCGCAGTGGGGTCTGCAATCAACAGCGAAACTTGCTCAGGCGTGGTGATCAAAATATCCGGTGGAATAATGCGCTGGCGCTGCCGTCTCGAATGAGGCGTGTCGCCAGTTCGCGTTTCCACAGTAATCGGCAAATTCATTTCGGCAATGGGTGCCTCAAGATTGCGCGCAATGTCCACGGCCAGCGCTTTCAATGGCGAAATATAAAGCGTGTGAATGCCATGAGTTTCGTGGGGGTTGGCAAGCTCCACAAGGGTTGGCAAAAACCCAGCCAGAGTCTTGCCGCCACCTGTTGGAGAAATCAGCAAAGCACTTGTGCTCTCAAGCCCATGCGCCAGCATTTGCAATTGATGAGCCCGAGGCTGCCAGCCGCGCCTTGCGAACCAGTCGTTAAACCGTTTGATATCGTGCAATGGCCGAGCGCTCGATCGCTGCTGTCACCAATTTATCTAATTTCAAGGCATCACGCAAAATAGCAAGAAAGCGCAATTCTTCTCTACCCACCGCAAGATCAGACGCAGCCACTTCTACAGCAAGCGCATAAGCGGTTTCTTTAAGCTTGGCCGGAAGCTGGCTGGTCACCAGCCCAAGCACGGTGTTCATGCCTTCCTTGTCATCAAGAATATCACCGCATTCCTGCACCACAGTGATAAGGCGCGTGCGGTCAAAGCCTTTGAAAATCGGAAGGGTGCGAATAAGCAATTCCATCTCTGCAACTTCTTCCTTGGCCATGCGGCCCTCCACGGCAGACATCATCACCATGACGTAGATTAAAGCTTGTTGGTTGCTGACGGTGCCGGGCATGTTTCACTCCTGAATAAAAAATTTGTCATCCCGACGAAAGTCGGGACCCAGCACTACGAGCACTGAGCTTGAATTTCTGGGTCCCGACTTTCGTCGGGATGACTGTTGAGTGGAAGCTAGTGAGATGAAGTGTTTTTGTCTAGCGTGGCGTGAACTTCCTCACAATCTCAATCGCATCCACCAGCCCCACGCGGTCGATTTGAATGCCTGCTGGAAACGCCGTGGTGAATCTTGTGGCCAATCGTGGATCGAGAATCACAAAACAGCCGCGATCTCCCTCACGCCTAATCAACCGCCCAAAGGCTTGGCGCAAGCGCAGGCGCACCACCATATCCTTGTAAGCATTGCCGCCAAAGGCTTCGGCGCGCGCCCGTTCCAGAATTGTCGGCGTGCCCCAAGGCACTCGGTCGAGTACAATGAGCCGCAATGAATCGCCCGGCACATCCACCCCGTCGCGCACCGCATCCGTGCCCAACAGGCAGGCATCGCGTTCAGCTCTAAACATATCAACCAATGTGCCGGTGTCCATTGGGTCCACATGTTGCGCATAAAGCGGGAAAGCCCATTTCGCCATGGCCGGGGCCAAGCGCTTATGCACAGCCCGAAGCCGTGCAATGGCCGTGAATAATCCCAATGCGCCACCGCCAGAGGCCACAAATAATTCGCGGTAGGCCGCTGCAATCTGGTCCATGTCCTCGCGGTTCACATCTGTCACTACAATCACACGGCTGATTTTTTGATAGTCAAATGGCGATTCGTAACCAACGCGTTTTACTGGATAAGGCAGGTGAATGGCGCCGGTGCGCATTTCTGCAGTGGTCCAATCATCCGGCACATCAGGCGGGCGATCTTTAAGCGTGGCCGAGGTGATAATCACCCCATCAGCACTGCGCAAAACAGTATTTGCCAGCGGCACCGAAGGGTCAATCCAATGCGAATGCAGGCCCACATCAGCCTCGCGCCCAAATGCTTGCTCCACTGAAAACCAATCAATGAACAAAGCATCTGGCGCTTCAATCAAATGCTTCAACATTGAAATCCAGCCGCCCAGCATCAGCTCGCCGCGCCG
Source organism: Aestuariivirga sp. (assembly GCA_043759965.1). Lineage (GTDB taxonomy): Bacteria > Pseudomonadota > Alphaproteobacteria > Rhizobiales > Aestuariivirgaceae > Aestuariivirga. Next base: position 3,171 of record JAYUPT010000088.1, read on the forward strand.
TTTAAGCGAACGCGCTACTGCTTCAATGCGCCCACGGTCAGCAGTTGAAAGTTCATCAGCTTCGCCATCAAGTTTTTTGAGCAAAAGATTGGCAAGCGCCGTCATCGGTTTTTTTAGGTCAATGAGCGAAGTTGCCAAATCATCTACAGCTTCGGCAAGCCCAAGCACCAGCGGCAGGCAATCAGTTTCCAGCGCATTGCTGCCCGCCGGTTCAGAGCGGGCCAAAACCTGTTGGCGCACCAGCGTTAAAAATTCTTCGGCTGAACCTTCAGGCAGGCCACCTTGAATGCGCCGCGTCCACCCCGGCCCTGGTAATGACGATGCTCCTCGCAGAATCTGCTGCAAAAACTTTTCTGCATTTTCTTGATCAGCAACTAAATCACCAATGCGTTCGGCCAAGCCCCGCCCGCGTCTGCGTTCGGTTTCCGGCCCGCGCAACCAACGCCGCAGTTCGGAGGCTTCCATGGCCGTCAAATGCCCTGAGAAAGCTGAGTCGGCTGCGTCAAACAAATGATGGCCTTCATCAAACACCATGCGCCGAATGCCGCCAGGTGCTGCTTCTTCTTCCGAGGTGACCGCGACACCCAATGCCTGATCAGTGGCCGCCTGATGCAAAACCAGCGCGTGATTGGCAATCACTAAATCAGCTTTGCGGCCCGCTCGCACCGAGCGTTCAATAAAGCAGCGTTTAAAATGTGGGCAAGCTGCATAGATGCATTCGCCGCGCCGATCTGTAAGTCCCAGTGATGCGGGCGTTAAGTGGCGACTTTCGGCATCCAAAGTCACATCTTGAAAAAGCGTGAGCAACCAAGCTGGAAAATCTCCCCCCACTATATCACCGTCGCGGCTAAATCTGGCCCAGCGCGAAATCAACACCGCTAATAAAGCTGAGCGTGCATTGGCATTGGTCAAGCGGCCAAACACTTCCTGCATATTGAGCAAGCAGGCATAATTCTCGCGGCCCTTGCGAATAACAATGCGTGTCCGCCGTTCAGCGGGGTCTGCCACCAGCCGCGCGGTTTCTTGATCAAGCTGGCGCTGCAAATTTTTAGTATAAGTTGAAATCCAAACTGGCGCATTGTTTTTGCGCGCCCATAAATAGGCTGGAGCTAAATAACCCAGTGTTTTGCCAAGGCCCGTACCAGCTTCAGCAAGTAGTATGTTATTCACATCCTTGCGTTCTCGCGGGAGAAACGCGTGTGTGACTGCGGCGGCATATTGGCTTTGGCTGGCCCGCGTTTCAGAGTCATAGCCCAAAATATCGCGGAGAAAATTTTGGGCATCTTCGCCTGATACAGGAAGTTGGGTGCCGGGCGCCCGCCCGCCATCATCTTCCCATTCTTCAATGCGGTCCCACACATTAAGGCCCATGGCAAAACTGCTCACATCAAGCTTGGGATTAGCTTTGAGCAGCGCAGACATAACAGGTTTTGCCCATGGCCAATTGGCACGGGCTAGAAAATTCGCAGTCTCGGCCGCTTCACGCAGCAGTGGATAGTTGCGGTTAGAAAGTCGCGCCAAAAGATCATCCACCACATTCAGCAAAGTCTGGCTGTCATTTTCGCCACGCTCCACGCCAAGTGCGCGTGCAAAACCTGCTGGCGTTGGCGTGGCCACCCGGGCTGGAACCACAAAGGCAAAAAGCTCGGCTACATCATAATGTTTTATGTCTTTGGCTGACCGTGCAAGACTTTTGGGAGCCGCCGCTGCAGAAGCCAAACGGTCAATCAGAAATGTTGAATGACAAATCAAATGTGCCAAAGCCGAAAGCCTGGCCAAAGCCGCCGCTGCCCCTAGCTTTTCGCCAGCCACAACAGCCCCAAGCCCGGCCACTAAAGCGACAGGAGGGAGCGGAAAATTATGGTTGGGTGCGTTCACGCATCCGCTTTAACGACCTTCGCACAGAAGTGAAAGCAAGATTGACCGTTTGGCGCATGATCCCTAAAGAACCCCAAACACTTTAGGATTAACCCATGACCACCTCTGCCGCCCACCGCACCGCCGCACTCGAATCTAAGGCTTGGCCTTTTGAGGAAGCACGCAAGCTTTTGAAGAGGGTGGAAAAAACGGAGCAGAAATCGGTTCTGTTTGAAACTGGTTATGGCCCCTCGGGTTTGCCGCATATTGGCACCTTTGGCGAAGTGGCCCGCACCACCATGGTGCGCCGTGCCTTTGAATTGATGTCTGATTTACCCACACGTCTTTTAGTGTTCTCCGATGATATGGATGGCATGCGCAAAATTCCTGACAATGTGCCGGACAAATCATTCCTTGAGCCGCATTTGCACAAGCCCCTCACCTCGGTGCCTAACCCCTTTGGCGGTGACTATGAAAGCTTCGGCCATCACAACAATGCCATGCTTCGCAGGTTCTTGGATACATTCGGTTTCCAGTATGAATTTGGCAGCGCCACCGATTATTATAAGTCCGGAAAATTTGATCACATGTTGATCAAGGCGCTGGAAAAATTCGATGACATTATGGCGGTGATGCTGCCCAGCTTGGGTGAGGAACGCCAAGCCACTTATTCGCCATTCCTGCCCATCTCGCCAATCTCTGGCCGCGTTCTCTATGTACCCATGAAAGCTGTGAACGCCAAACAAGGCACCATCACATTTGCCGATGAAGACGGAACGGACGTAACTTTAGATGTGCGCGGTGGCCGCACCAAACTGCAATGGAAGCCAGATTTTGGCATGCGCTTTGCCGCTTTGGGCGTGGATTTTGAAATGTTCGGCAAGGACCATCAATCCAATGCGCCGATTTATGACCGCAATTGTGAAATTCTGGGCGGTGTGGCCCCTGAGCATTATGTCTATGAACTCTTCTTGGATGATCAAGGCCAGAAGATTTCAAAGTCCAAAGGCAATGGCCTCACCATTGATGAGTGGCTCACCTATGCTGATACCGATTCACTTTCGCTCTATATGTATAACCGCCCGCGCGAAGCCAAGAAGCTGCATTTTGATGTGATCCCGCGTGCGGTGGATGAATATGCGCAGCATCTGGCGGGCTATCAAAAGCAAACTGAGCCAAAAGACCACTTGATGAACCCCACCTGGCACATTCATCAAGGCAACCCACCAGTTCCTGAAACTGGTGGTGTAACCTTTGCACTGTTGCTCAATTTGGTATCGGTCGCTAACACTGAGGATAAGACCGTGCTCTGGGCCTTCCTTAAACGCTATATGCCAGATATGAATCCCTCCACCCATCCGCGTTTGGATAAAATGGTGGGCTATGCCATTCGTTATTATTTAGATTTTGTGAAGCCGAACAAGGTTTATCGTCCGTGTACGGAGGATGAAGCTACAGCCTTGCGCGATCTCAATACCGCACTTGGAGAATTGCCCGAAGGCTCAACCCCCGAAGCCATTCAGCAAAAGGTCTATGATATTGGCAGGCGTGAGCCCTACACTGTCACGCAAAAAGATGGCACCATCGGTGTTGGTCAAGCTTGGTTCAACATGCTTTATCAAGTGCTGTTAGGTGAAGAGCGCGGGCCACGCTTCGGCTCCTTCGCAGCGCTCTATGGTTTGGCCAACACACGCGGGCTAATTGACAAGGCACTGAAGGGTGAGTTGGGGAAGTAAACCATTTCCCCAACCTTTAATTATTAACTCGTCTTAGACTGCAAAGCGCTGATCAGTTCTGGCGTTACTTCACCAGTCACCTTCATGCCTTCTTGCAATTGGAACAGACGAATGGCGTTCACAGTCTTGCCACCCAATTTGCCATCGGCTTGGCCGATATTATAACCAAGCTTGTCGAGCAGCATTTGCGTTGTGCCCACTAGGTCTTGACCGCTGGTGGAAGACATCTGCAATTGCGTAGCGCCAACTTTCCAAGCATTTTCATCAATGGCCACAACATTGGCAATGTCTGGAGATTTGGTTGGCGTCCAAGCTTTAATGCGGGCAGCCACCTTTTCAACAGAAGCAGGCGAAAGGGTTTTCGCTAGAGCATCGGCCTTGCTATTGGCATCAGCATCATTTTGGGCAGCAGCGGCGCGGTACCAGAACAGCGCTTCAACAGCATCAGCCTTGGTGCCAAGTCCACGCTCAATCAGAACCGCCAAATTAAACTGGCTGTCTTTCAAACCATGATTGGCCGCAAGCGAGAACCACTTATAGGCGCGTGTATAATCTGGTGATCCCGCTTCATTGCCAGCGGCAACAACCGCAGCATTATGCATAGCGCGCACATTGCCCAATGCGGCGGCGCGCTCATACCATGAAAGCGCAGCCGCCATATTCTTCGGAACACCCTTGCCGCGCTCATAAAGTGTGGCAACACGGTATTGCGCAGGCGCTAATCCAGAAGCAGCGGCCTTGCCATACCAATAAGCGGCCTTGGCAGCATCAGCGTTCACATTTTCGCCATTCATATAGCGTGTGGCCACCACAAACTGTGCATTGGCATCGCCAGATTGCGCAGAATCACGAAGTTGTTGTGGGCCAATCCTGTCGTCCAAAGCCACTTGCGGTGCAGCATCCACTGGAGGCGCTGCGGCGGCAGGAAGCGAGCCCGTTAGAATTTCATCAGCATCAGGGTCATAATCCGCTTCACTGTTTTGATCCAAAGGTGCCACTTGGGGCATTATAGGTTCGACCGATTGATCAGCCGGCGCTTGATCAATGAGTTGTTCAACGGCAGTTGGTGTGGCCAATGGTGCAGTCTGCCCAGCATTGCCCAACACGTTTTTGCCAATGAAGAAAGCAAACAAAGAAAGAGCCAAAATACCAGACAGAATCAAAGTGCGGCGGCTGCCGGACACATTTGAATTTGCCGGTTTAATTTCGGGCGGCAGCTTTTCATGTCCCGCCAGATGCGTTGTCTTGGCAGCTTTATCACCCTTGCTAAACGGCATTTTGAAGCTCATCAACTTCTTGGAATTTTCTTCGCTAAAACGGGCAGCACTTGGTGAGATGCCACTCAGCATGCTTTTTTGGTGTGTTGCAGCCTGCGCGGCACGGCGTGCGGCAGCAATAAAATCATCGCCAGCCAACGGTGCCGGGTCGGCCACTTGTTGCGCAAAAGGATTGTCAATTTGGCCGGGTTGCAAATCAAAGGGATTAAGCTGGTCCTCAACCGAAAGGGCTTGCCCAAACACATCGGCGGGTTCTGGGGCTTGCATCATGTTTTGCCCAAAAGTTAATTCAGACTCTGCTTCAGCGGCAGCAGGTTCAAATGCTACCAAGCCTTCCGCCCCAGAGAGCGGAGCAGGATGCGCTGCTTGCGCCACACGTTGACCAATAGCTGCCGTTTCCAGCTCAGCTAATTTGCTCACAATCTGTTCAAGTGTTTCGTGAACAGCTTCAAGTGTTTCCTGATTGCGCGAATCTGCCGCGTGAGATGCCTCGCGCACAGCATGAAGGCCTTGCTCCAAGGCCATGATTTCAGGCGATCCTGTTAGATTTACGGGCCCTTGCTGTTGGCTCATAATGTGCTGGCCCATGCGGTTGGCCGCATCTTCAGCCACGTCCTTGGTCCAATTGCGGTTCTGTTCCATGCTATCATAAAGCTGGCCAATGGCCTTCTCGATGGTTTGCAGGTGAGTAAGCTGATGTTCCGTGCGGCCCAAACGCTCATTCACTTCTTCAAGTTTTTGCTCAAGTTCAACGCGAGCCGTGCCATCCCCCTGCAAACGAATGGCATCGTTCAAGCGGTGGTCAAGTTCCACCATGCGGCGCTCAAGCTCATTAAGCTGCGGCATGTCGCGCGCGGCTGAATGCGATTGTTCCAAACGCTGTGAGATTTCAAGAATGCGCCGGTCCATATCAGCAATCGGGCGCATATCTGGCCCTTGGGCCACACGCGTTGAAAGCTGTTCAACAGCCGAACGCAGAGCCGTCACATCGCGGTTTGAAGCCACATTCACGCTGGCTTCATCAATGCGGTTGTTAAGCCGATCAATTTCCGACCGGAAGCGTTGAATTTCAGCAGGGTTAGTCGAACTTGTGGCAAAGGATGTTTGGGCCTCCCGCAGCAATCCAAGAATGCGCTGTTCAATAACGCGAAGCTCTTCTTGGCTGGCTTGCACGGCTTGGGTTTGAGCTTTTGCAGCAAGACCTTCAGCAGCATCACGCACGGTTTCAATGCGGCCAGCCAAACCATCAAGCTCGCGGCGCAAAAGATCAGGCAGATCGGCAGAAGGTTGTTGTTCAACCCGGCGCGCCAATTCGCTCAAGCGGTTTTCAAGCTGTGAGAAGGCCGGGGCCTGACGCAAAACTTGGTCATTATTAGCCCCACCAGCCCGCGAAGCCATTTCGCTCATACGGTCTTGCAATGATTTTAAATTATCGCGGGTGCGCTTGTCGCTTACTTCAAGGTGTTCAACAATGTTGCGAACGGCTTTTTCAAGCGTCTGGAAACCAGCACCATCTTCGGCACGGGCTGGTTTAGAAGATTGCGTAAGTTGGCGGCTCAGCGTGGCAAGGCGTTCATTTACGGCTGAAAACGCCTCAACAGTCTGGCGCTCATTGCTCTCAACGCGGTTGATCACCTTTGAAAATGCAAAACTATCTTCAGCAGCTTGTGGGTTCACATGCTGGCGCGTATTACTTTCGCGCCGCGCTAAAATTGAAAGTTGCTCAGCAATATCTTCAAGCCGTGTGGCAGCACGTTCCATCGGGTGCGATGAAATGCGGCTGCGTGAGATTCTGGCTGGCGGTGCTTCCGTAGCTTTTTCATCGGCCTGTTCATTGATGGCAGAGTTCAGCCATTCGCCCAGCGTCATGCCTGAACGGCGTGCCGCTGTTTTGGCCACTTCGCGCAATTCAGGCTCAACACCCTTAACGCTCCAAGGAATTCCTGGCTTCATAAATTAACTCTCCAAACTCCTGCGCAAGGCCCCCAAATCAGCACGGCGCAATATCTCTCAAAGTCTGAAAGTTAACTTTCTTGGTAAATATTAGGTTAAGTCTCTGATGTTTTTTGTGTAATGCAAAAAGCTTCTTTAGTTTTGGGACTTTTTTTGATGTTAGGTTTAGCCTTCGTTTCATCGCCACTCGATCGAAATGCCAATAATCGCACAAATACTGATTTTGTTCAGGCGCGTAGGCACGATCCCAAGGCAATAATCCTGCAGCTTTCGGGTGATACCTTGCGCATGGAAAGTGGTGCACTTTACACCGTCAATGATGCACCACATGCCGAAGCCATATACCTTGGGCAAGACCTTCAAAACCAAGCTTGGTTCGCCAGAAGCGTCGCACCGTCGGAAGGTTTTTTGCCCCTCCGCAGCCTAATGATTGAAGGCAGTCTTCCGCCAGCCGAAATCTCCATCCTCGCCCATGCCCGCAGCATATTGCATTGGCATGAAAGCCACCGCTTCTGCGCCAAATGTGGAGCCGCATCAAAAATGGCAGATGCAGGCTATCGCCGCCATTGTGAGGACTGTGGTGCTGATCACTTTCCCCGAACCGATCCTGTGGTGATTATGGTGGTGCGTGATAGCAATCGTTTTCTGTTGGGTCGTCAAGCATCTTGGGGCCTCGGTATGTTTTCAGCTCTTGCGGGCTTTATGGAACCAGGTGAGACCATTGAAGCCGCTATGCGCCGCGAGGTGATGGAGGAAGCTGGGATTAAAGTTGGCAAAGTGTCTTACGTCACCAGCCAGCCATGGCCTTTCCCTTCAAGTTTGATGATTGGCCTTTTAGGTGAAGCTGAAACTACAGATATTGTGATTGACCCCAAAGAGCTTGAAACCGCCAGATGGTTTGAGCGCGATGAAGTGCAAGCAATGCTCGAAAACATGCATCCAGATGGCTTAACCGCGTCTCACCCCTATGCCATTGCCCACCATATTATTAAGGCTGCATTGGCCTTATAGCGCACATTTAGTTCGACCCTCAAAATAAATCGATGTTTTGGCCTCCAACCATCTTGGCGGGCGCAAAAAATGATGGCATTATATTATCAGACAATAGAGGCCCCACATGTATCTCGGACTGGATTTCGGAACGTCTTCCGTTAAAGGCGTGTTGATCGACGGCAAACAGAAAATTATAGCAATGGCGTCGTCACCCCTAAAAGTATCGCGCCCGCATCATGGCTGGTCCGAGCAAAACCCTGAGCATTGGTGGAAAGCCACCAATGCCGTGGTGCAGCAATTGCGTAAAGCCAAGCCTAAAGCCGTGGCCGCCGTCGCAGGCATTGGCCTTTCCGGCCAACAGCATGGTGCCACCTTGCTCGATGCCGCCGGAAAAGTGCTGCGCCCCTGCATATTATGGAATGACGCGCGAAGCTTTGAGGAATGCAGAGATATTCTGGCGGCTGAACC
>JAYUPT010000089.1:0-11431 GCA_043759965.1 Aestuariivirga sp.
ACGATATTCATTTTATTCCAATTCGCGTGGGTAAAACACCACCAAGGCGGTGCCAAATTTAAGTTCAATATCGACCGGGCCTGTGACCACGTTCGACAAAGTGAGCGCAGACCCTAGTGGCACATCACGGCGGTTGAGTGGCCATTTCACTCCCGCAATCGTCAGTCCCTTGAGATCGGAGACAGGCACTACACTGAGACGCGTGCCAATAGCAATATCGGTGAATTCCAGATCATCAACGAGGACATGGGCCTCCTCATGGCCTGACGTCATATACACTGGTATGCCGCGACGCGAGAGGCCGAGCAAAAAACCTACATGGGCCATGGTGTGATCAAACTGCCCGCCGAAACCGCCCACTAAAACCAGCTCAGTTGCGTCGCGCCGCAGGGCTTCACTGATGGCCAACTCACCATCGGTTGCATCTTTTTCGGTATCGTATGTTTGGCGCGGAATTTGAGCATAAGTTTTTTGTTGCTCAGCAGTGCTTGAATCAAAATCACCAACCCACAGAATTGGCGTAAGGCCAAGCAGTTCTGCATGGGCGATGCCACTATCGGCGGCCAGAACAGTTGCGCCATCGATTTGGCGGAGAAGCCGCTTGGTGGGCGTTACATCGCCTCCCAAAAGTATCACGAATTTTTTCATGGCTGTCATGTAGCAGAAGAGGCTTGCTCATGCACCCATCTCGTCATATAGGGGAGTTGCTCTCAACGGGGTGCATGATTTTAACATGCTGAGAGGGGCACCTGCCTCAACCCGCTGAACCTGATCTGGATTATGCCAGCGGAGGGATTGAAAGCGGGTTCCAATCACGGGCCCACACATCATTTCCGTTCGGCCATTGGAGAAATGATGAAGAAATATCTTGTTTGCCTTGCTGCCCTTTTGCCACTTTCTGCTGCTGCCGCAGCCAAAGAAACACTGACAATCTATACTTATGAAAGCTTCACTTCGGAATGGGGTCCGGGGGCAAAAATTAAAACCGCATTTGAAAAAACCTGTGATTGCGACGTGGCGTGGGTGGCCTTGGGCGATGGCGTTGCCGTTTTGAATCGCTTGAAGTTAGAAGGCAAAGATACCAAAGCCGATGTGGTTTTGGGCCTCGACACCAACATCACCGATGAAGCGCGTTCACTTGGATTGTTTGGCAAGCATGGTGTGGACGTGGCCCGCGCCAAGGTTCCCGGCGGTTGGACCGACGAAGAATTTTTGCCGTTCGACTATGGGCATTTCGCCGTGGTTTACGATTCTGAAAAAATGCCTGTGCCACCAAAAAGCCTGGATGAATTGGTGAATGGTGATGCTTCGCAAAAAATTATTCTCGAAGACCCGCGTTCGTCCACCCCCGGCCTTGGTTTTATGCTGTGGATGAAATCGGTTTATGGCGACAAGGCTGATGCGGCTTGGAAAAAATTGGCCCCGCGCATTTTAACCACAGCACCTGGCTGGTCGGAAGCTTATGGATTATTCACTAAGGGCGAAGCACCGATGGTGTTTTCCTATGTCACCTCGCCAGCATACCATGTGGTGGCCGAAAACGTGACCAAGTATAAAGCTGCTGAATTTTCTGAAGGCCATTATTTACAGATTGAGGTGGCGGGCCTGATCGAGGCTTCGGCTGAGCGGGCTTTAGCGCAAAAGTTTTTAGACTTTATGCTGAGTGCTGATTTTCAAAATGAAATTCCAACAACCAATTGGATGATGCCTGCTGGAGAGATGTCGGTGGCCTTGCCCCTTGCATTTAATGATCTGGTGAAGCCTGCCAAAACTTTGCTCTATACGCCAGCGGAGGTGAACCAAAACCGCCGTGCGTGGATTGACGAATGGCAAAAAGCGGTGAATGAATAAATCACTTTCCACAGCTCAATGGACCGCGTCGGCATTTATAGTCGGCGCGGTTCTGCTTGGGTTGGTGCCCTTGTTCTGGTTTGCTGCGGGCCATGGTGGTTTGCAGGAGTTAAGAATTGACCAAAGCATATTAAGCGTTTTGCTGTTCACGCTGAAGCAAGCGCTGCTTTCAACAGTCATATCCGTAACACTTGGAATGCTTGCCGCGCGGGCCTTGGCACGGCGTGAATTTATTGGCAAGAAAATGGTTGTGAACCTGTTTGCGGTGCCCTTTGCTTTGCCTGCCATTGTTGCGGTGTTGGGTGTTTCCAGCATCTATGGCACTCAGGGTTGGCTTGGTGGGATCATAAATATTTATGGGCTTACAGGCATTTTATTGGTGCATGTGTTTTTCAATTTGCCACTGGCCGCAAAAGTTTTTCATGAAGCGCTTTCTGGAATTGCGCCCGAACGTTTTAGACTTGCGGCTCAGCTTTCATTTTCTGATCGCGATGTTTTCTGGCATGTCGAATGGCCTGTAATACGCAGCATTCTGCCCGGTATTTTCAGTTTGATATTTTTGTTATGTGCTGCAAGTTTTGTTGTGGTTCTCACCTTGGGTGGACCTTCGTCAACTACTTTAGAAGTTGCAATCTATCAATCGCTGCGCATGGATTTTGATGTGGGGCGTGCGCTTTCACTTTCTGTTTTGCAGATTATCTTATGTTTAATTTTGGTGACACTTGCTGGGCGCCTTGTGCTGCAAGAGCAGAAACAAACTCAAACTATATTGAACGGGCCTCGCTATGATGGGGCCACGCTTATGGCGCGTATTATGGACGGCGCAGCAATTTTAGGTGCAATCCTGATTGTGCTTCCACCGCTGCTGGCACTATCAGTTTCCGGCGTGCATAATATCGAAGTTACTGGCGCCATATTTGCTGCTGCTGGCTTCAGCATGGTGATTGGTTTTGGCGCCGCTTTGCTTGCTTTGGGTTTGGCTTGGCCATTGGCGCAAATGCGAAGCAGCGCTGCGCAAGGTTTAGCACTGGCTGGGCTCATTGTGCCGCCTGCTGTGTTAGCGACTGGGTGGTTTCTTGCGCTGAAAAGTTTTGAAATCGGCCTATCACTTACTTTGCTCACGGTAATTGCATTAAACGGGCTGATGGCTTTGCCTTTTTCGGTTGCCATTTTGCGTTCAAGTTTTTCGCAGATAGGGGCATCGCATAACAGGCTTTGCGCGCAATTGGGTGTGGTTGGGTGGAACCGATTTTGGCACATTGATGTGCCGTTAATGCGCCCTGCCCTGAGGCAGGTAGGGTTCTTGGCTTTCGTTATGTCGCTAGGTGATTTAACGGCGGTTACGTTATTGGGTACACAAGGAATGATCACGTTGCCTGCCCTTATCCATCAACAAATGGGAAATTATCGCAGCACTGCGGCGGCAGGCACCGCGCTTATCTTGGCGCTGAGTTGTTATGCTGTGGCAACATTAGCGCAACGAGTTGGAAGACCCCGATGATAAAAATTAAAAATGCGCTTTATCAGCTACCCGATTTTTCCTTGCGGATCGATTTTGAAGCGGAAGTTGGGAAATTATATGTGGTTCTGGGCCCAAGCGGGGCTGGCAAATCCACTTTGCTTGCTGTGATCGCTGGATTTGAAACGCTGAAATCTGGTGCCGTTTTTCTTGATGGAAAGGACATGGCTGGTGTTGGGCCTGCCTCCCGCCCCGTTAGTATGGTGTTTCAAGATTATAATGCCTTTGCGCATCTTACTGTGTGGAACAATGTGGCTTTAGGAATTTCGCCATCGCTCAAACTATCCGATGCTCAATCCGCGCAAGTTGATGCTGCGTTGCTGAAAGTTGGCTTGGCTGGCTATGAGCAACGATTGCCCTCTGAGCTTTCTGGCGGGGAGCGCCAACGCATTGCGCTTGCGCGCGTGCTTGTGCGCAACAAACCTATTTTGCTTTTGGATGAGCCCTTTGCAGCGCTGGACCCTGCTTTACGTCAAGAGATGCTAGATTTGGTTGTGGCTTTGCAGCGCGAACACAGGCTTACAGTTTTGCTGGTAACGCACCAACCACAAGATGCGCAACAGGTTGCTGATGAAATTATTTTTGTGAGTAAAGGCAGGTTGCATCAGCCCACCACTTCAAAAAATTTCTTCGTCTCAAGCGATCCCGAAATTTTGAAATATCTTGGGCGACCGCACTAAATTACCAGCCGCCTCCGCCGCCCCCACCTCCACCGCCACCGGAAGATCCACCGCCGCCTGAGCCTGATGATGAGCCGGGTGCACCTGATGAGGAGGAGATTGTCGAAGCAAGGCTTGAGCCTAGATCATTGGTCATGCTGCCCCAATCATTGTTGCGGCGGCCAGAGCCATAATACCAAACGGCCCCAGCTGCACCTGCCGCTGCGGCGGCGGCCAGCACGGAAGCAAATTTTGCATTCCATGCATTTTCACAATCCAATGCCATGGCATAAGGCAAATAACGCTCAAAAAGTTCTGGCGTTTTTTCTGGTGGCGTGAGCATGTCCAGGCGTTTTTCTTCTGCCGTCGTCATGTAAAGGCGGAAGCCTTCAATGGCGTCGAGTATGCGGCGGCCGACCACTGTGGGGGCTGGCATGAGGTATGAGAAAATAAGATTAAACAGCCCAACAAATATGGTGGCAGCAATAAATGCGACGAGCTGCGGCGAGAATTCTTCTGTTGCAGCAATTGCCACAGGTATTGCAATTGCCGCACCGATGAATGGCACAAGAAAAATTAGCATGGCAATGGATTTCAATTTGCCGAAAATACCTTGATTGGAAATTAAACCTTTAACACTGGCCCACCCCATGACCAAAACTGCACACCAAAATGCAGCTGCAAATCCACCCACGAACAGGCCAGTAAAGCCTAATCCGTCGGGCGCTAGAAAGGCTGAAACTGCCAGTCCGATAACGGACATTAAAAGGCCAATTGAAAACCAGCCTAAGTTCTTCACAAACATTGAGCCACGATACTGCGCATCCAAGTGCTTTTCGAGTTTGGAATTAAGCCCACGAATTGTGGCGTTGTTGGTTTTTTCTAATGCGAGGCTGCCTTGTGGCAACGCATTGTAAATCATTTCCTCACTTGCACTCAACGCGTGAGTTCCGTTTTCGAGTTTGGTAACGGTGTAATCGCCGCTGTTATTTTCGATTTTCAAGCGGCCCTTCACTGCTAAGCCCACGAGGCTAGCGGCCATTGCACGATCATCGAATTTTTGTTTCCACAGGTAACGCACCCCAGCTGGTCCTAAGCTTTCTGGTGGGCGAAACAGCGGAATTATGGTGCCGCTTGGCGGGTCTCTGCCAACTTTGTTCCAAGCCCAGAAAAAGAACCCCGCAACAGCTAAAAGAGTTACTGCGAGCCCGCCATAGCCCGCGTTATCGCGCAGCATCCACAATTGTTGCTGTTGCGCTGATGGCGGTGCCACAATGCCTTTTTGAAACGCCACCGCCACTGTGAAGCCTTCACCTTGATCAAGCACACGCGTTGTTGATGCTGCAAATTCGCTTCCAGATGCCAATGAAATTTGCGCATCATGGCCGCTTGAACCTTCATAGCCCGTATAAACCGAAGGATTAGAAATCACGGCACCACTTGGCAGATGAATGGTGACTTGTGCATTCTGAATAGAATATTGCCAGCCATTGCCAGTGACGTTCCAATACAGTTCGTCAAAGTCTTTGAAAAAGCCAAGCTGGCGATCTGTGTGATATGTGATGATATATTTATGAATACCGGGTTCGATTAGAATATCTTTATCACCGATCTTAACGCGCTTTCCGCCGGTGATTGACTCAAGAACATAATTTTCTGGCTGGCCGTTGCGCGAAACATTTTCAACTGAAAAATCTACGCGCATTTGAATGCCATTTTTGTCAGTGTAGCGTGTTGGGAAATCGCGGAATATGCCGTGGCGAATGGTGCTGCCATCGGAAATTATCGCTATGGATTCAGTTACATCAAGCGTAGAATTAGCATTGATTGTTACATCGCTTTTAAAGCTGATGATAGTTTCTTCCGCCTGCACAGCAATTGAAAGCAGCAGCAGGCAGATGAGGCTTGCTAAAAACCTTTTCATATTATTAGCGCGTTTTAAAATCGACTTTAGGAACTTCGCGCGCTGCCACATCGCCAATGTCGAAAAATTCTGATTTTACGAACTTGAAGAAATTTGCAACTACATTGCTGGGGAAGGCTTCAATCAAAGTGTTAAATGTGCGCACAGTGCCATTGTAATAACGGCGCGACATTTGAATTTCGTCTTCAATGCCGGAGAGCTTATCTTGCAAATCGCGAAAATTCGCATCCGCTTTCAATTCTGGATAGGCTTCGGCAATAGCAAAAATGCGGCCCAAGGCTGCACTCATGGCTTGGCCAACCGCGCTCTGTTCGCCAACGCTGCCACCTGCAAGACTCTTGGCGCGAAGTTCTGCAATATCTCTGAATAATTTATCTTCGTGCGTGGCATAGCCTTTCACGGTCTCGATCAAATTTGGAATGAGATCCGCACGGCGGCGCAATTGCACGTCAATGCCGCTCCAGCCCTCGGCCACCATATTTTTGTTGCTGACAAGAGAATTATACACATAAATAAAATAGAGAACTACCGCCGCAATCAATCCTAGCAATCCGTAACCCATGTTAATCTGCACCTTTTGTTTACACGAACATTATCGGGCCATTCGAGCAGCTATGCAAGAAGGATTGGTGACTTATAAAATGCTTTGAATTGGCCTATGCTTAACTCACATCGATATGGTACCACGTTTACGAAAAATGGAGATATTATATGACAAGTTTTCACGGCCCTGATGGACAAGAGGATATGCCATATCTTTTAACGCCGGGCCCTCTCACCACGTCGCGCAGCGTGAAGATGGCTTTGATGGCCGATTGGGGTTCGCGCGATGTTGAGTTTCGGCAAGTGGTGCGCGAAATTAGAGAAGAGCTTTTGAAGCTTGCTGGCTGCGATAGCTCTTATGAATGCGTTTTAATGCAAGGCTCTGGCACGTTTGCCATCGAAGCGGCGCTGGGTAGTTTAACACCAGCGAAGCGCAAGAAGACTTTGATTTTGGCCAATGGTGCTTACGGCGAACGTGCCGCACAAATTATGGAAAAACTGGGCCGCAACCATGTGAAGATCAGTAAATCAGACACCACACAATTGGGCCCAAACCATATTACAAAAACACTCGAAGAAGATCTCAGTATCAGCCATGTGTGGGTGATCCATTGCGAAACTACATCAGGCATTGTGAACCCTATTTCTGAATTGGCCAAGGAAGTGAAAGACCGCGATTGCATTTTTATGGTGGATGCAATGTCATCGTTCGGAGCGCTCGACATCAATATGGTGCGTGATGGTATTGATGTTATGGTGTCTTCTTCCAATAAATGTATCGAAGGAATTCCAGGGTTTGCATATGTCATCGTAAAAAAGAACTTGCTGGTGGCTAGCGAAGGCAATTCACATTCTGTGGTGCTTGATCTTTATGACCAATGGAAAGGCTTGGAGGCCAACGGTCAATTTCGGTTCACACCACCCACTCATGCACTGGTGGCGTTTCGGCAAGCCTTGCGAGAACTGGAAAGTGAGGGTGGCATTGCATCGCGTTGTGTGCGCTATCAACGCAATGCCAGTGTTTTAGTTAAAGGCCTTGCGAAGCTTGGAATTGAGCCGTTGCTTGGGAACAATAATTCAGGCCCCATCGTCCAAACTTTTCTAGCTCCGCGTGATGCCAATTTTAAGTTCGATGTTTTTTATGATGCGCTGCGCGCCAAGGGTTTTGCAATCTATCCAGGAAAACTAACCAAGCGCGACAGCTTTCGCATTGGCACCATTGGCAGGTTGGATGAAGCTGTGATGGAGCGCGTGGTGAAAGCTGTTACCGATGTTTTGAAAGGCATGAAAGTGCGCGATTTTGCACCGCTTGAGGTTTAGATGCCAAAAATAGTAACTGTTAATGGCCGTGCTTATAACTGGCCAATAGTGCCACTGGTGGTGATCTGTTGTGATGGCAGTGAACCTGATTATATGGAAATAGCGATGGCCAGCGGATTGATGCCGCAGCTTAAAGCGATGATCGCTAAGGGCGAAAATTTGCGTGGGGATTGTGTTATTCCAAGTTTCACCAATCCGAATAATTTATCAATTGTCACGGGCGCATTGCCGGAATTGCATGGCATCTGTGGAAATTATTTAATTGATCCGGCCACCGGATTAGAGACCATGATGAATGATCCAAAGTGGCTACGCGCTCCAACCATTTTTGCAGCGTTTCAAGACGCAGGTGCTAAAGTGTGCGTGGTGACCGCGAAAGATAAGCTCCGCTTGTTGTTGGGCAAGGGTTTGAAATTTGATGGCACGGCGGTGGCCTTTTCATCAGAGAAAGCCGACAAGGCAACGCTTGCCGAAAATGGCATTGCTGATGTTTGTGAATTTGTGGGTAAGCCAGTGCCAGAGGTTTATTCGGCTGAACTTTCTGAATTTGTATTTGCGGCTGGTGTGAAGCTATTGGCGCGCGACAAGCCAGACTTAATGTATCTTTCCACCACTGATTATGTGCAGCACAAATATGCACCGGGTTCGACTGGTGCCAATTCATTTTACAAGATGATGGATGGTTATTTGGGCGCGCTTGATGCTCTTGGCGCAACGATTGTGATGGTTGCTGATCATGGCATGAAGGACAAGCATTTGGCCGATGGCACGCCTGATGTGTTGTATTTGCAAGATGCTTTGGATGAAGCATTTGGCGTAGGCCAAGCCAAAGTTATTTTGCCAATCACTGATCCTTATGTGGTGCATCATGGAGCTTTAGGTTCATATGCGACGGTTTATGTTAAGGACGGTGGTGCTGAAGACATGTCCCGCTCAATTGCGAATATGGCCGGTGTTGATGCTGTTTATACCAAGGCTGAAGGCTGCAAAAAATTTGGCCTTCCGCCTGATCGCACGGGAGATTTGATCGTTCTCTCAGGTGGGCCAACGGGATCAAAAGTTCTGGGCACTAGTGCGGCAAAGCATGATCTATCTGGCTTGGATGCGCCGCTGCGTTCTCATGGGGGGCTGACCGAACAGGTGGTGCCCATCATTATCAATCGAAAGGCACACAATCTCCCTGCCGCGCTCCGCAATTTTGATGCGTTTTATATTGGATGTAATCATGTCTAACATCATTCACGAAGCCATGCGTATAGGTGGCAAAAAAATCTTCACCGATAAAACTATCAATGTGCGTTTTCCGTACACTGATGAAGTAATTGGCACAGTGCCAGCGGGAACTGCTGAACATGCAGCGCAAGCTTTTGCGATTGCAGCGGCGTTCAAGCCAAAACTCACGCGTTATGAGCGCCAGCAAATTCTGTTTCGCACGGCAGAATTGATCCGCACTAAAACGCCAGAACTTTCGCGGGTGCTCACACTTGAGCTTGGCATTTCGCAAAAGGATGCAATTTATGAATGTGGTCGCGCTTATGACGTGTTTTCGTTGGCGGGCCAACTAGCAATCCACGATGATGGCCAGATATTCTCTTGCGATCTCACACCGCAAGGCAAAGCCCGCAAGATTTTTACCAAGCGCGAACCAGTGGGTGTGATCTCAGCAATCACGCCGTTCAACCACCCGCTCAATATGGTAGCGCATAAAATTGCGCCCGCCATTGCCACCAACAATTGCGTGGTGTGCAAGCCCACGGAACTCACGCCGCTCACGGCAATCGCACTGGCTGATATACTTTACGAAGCAGGCCTGCCGCCTGAAATGTTTCAAATCGTAACCGGCCTTCCGGCTGATATTGGCGATGAGATGATTATAAATCCAAACATCAATCTCATCACCTTCACAGGTGGCGTTCGGGTGGGCAAAATTATTGCTTCTAAGGCTGGCTATACACGGGCAGCTTTAGAGCTTGGCGGCAATGATCCGCTGATTGTTTTGGATGATTTGAATGACGATGAGTTGGACAAAGCCGCTGAACTTGCGGTGGCAGGTGCCACAAAAAATTCGGGCCAGCGCTGCACAGCCGTGAAACGCATTTTGGTGCAGCCGAAAGTGGCAGATGCCTTTGTTGCAATGGTTTTGGAGAAAGCCAAGAAACTTAAATTTGGCGACCCGATGAATCCTGAAACAGATTTGGGCTGTGTGGTGAATGAGGCTTCGGCTGTATTGTTTGAAAACCGGGTTTTAATGGCGGCTGAACTAGGAGCAAAAATTCTGTATCATCCGACACGCCATGGCGCCGTGTTGCCGCCCATTGTTGTTGATCATGTCGATCCTAAATCCGAACTGGTTTATGAAGAAACATTCGGCCCCGTCATTCCCATCATCAGGGTTCCCGCTGATGATGCCGAAGTGATCCGCATTTCAAACTCTACGCCCTTCGGATTATCCTCAGGCGTTTGCACCAATAATCTTGGTCGTATCACCCGTTATATTGAGGGGCTGAACGTGGGCACGGTGAATATCTGGGAAGTGCCGGGTTACCGCATTGAAATGTCGCCCTTTGGTGGAATCAAAGACTCTGGTAATGGCATTAAAGAAGGTGTGGCAGAGGCGATGAAATTTTACACCAATGTAAAAACATGGTCCCTGCCTTGGCCTAGCTAAATGAAAGTTTGAAATGAACCCAGGTACTGCCGTTATTGTCAATCTACTTGGAGGAGTTGCCCTGTTGCTGTGGGGCGTGCGAATGGTGCGCACAGGTGTGATGCGCGCTTGGGGTGAAAAGCTGCGGTATTTTATTGAGCATCGGCTGGGGTCTAGGCTTTCGGCATTTGCGGGCGGCGTGGCAGCAACACTCGTGGTGGGCAGCGGCACAGCCACGACATTGATTGTTACAAACATTGCGGTGACTGGCGCGCTTAGCGTGACGCTGGGTCTTGCCGTTCTGTTGGGTGCAGATGTGGGCTCGGCTGCTTTATCTTCTCTTGTGGCATCAGGCACATCGCTGGCCTTATGGACATCGCCCCTATTTTTATTTTTTGGCTATGTGTTGTTTAACTGGAGCCGCGAATTCAAGCCGCATAATGTTGGGCGAATTTTAATTGGGTTAGGCCTGATGCTTTTGGCGATGCGTTTGGTTTCGCTAGCCACAGCTCCGCTTAATCAAGCGACTTTGTTTCACGATGTTTTGGCTGCCGTGGGGCGCGAACCTTTGCTGGCCTTTCTTATTGGGGCTGCTATGGCATGGGGGTTTCATTCCACGCTTGCTGCCATTCTTATTATTGCCTCCCTGCTCTCCAATGGCAGTTTAAATTTGGTGGCGGCTTTTGGTTTTATCCTCGGCATCAATTGCGGTGGTGGATTGCCTGCACTCACGGCAACGCTTGGCCTTCCGGCTGTGGCACGACGTTTGCCAGTTTCTAATTTCTTGTGTCGTTCTGCTTTGGCAATCATCATTTTGATTTTTACCACGCCGATCATTGCTCAAATTTCACAAATAAACTTTGAACCTTTGCATTTGGCTTTGGGTTTGCATTTTGCATTTAATGTTTTGGTAGCACTGGTGTTTCTGCCGATTGCAGGTTTTATACAATGGATAATGCAGCGCCTGA
>JAYUPT010000090.1:0-4232 GCA_043759965.1 Aestuariivirga sp.
GCACCGGGGCGCGACCCGATGATCCCTTCTTATCAAGGCGGCAAGTTTCCACTTTCAACTTATTTGGCCGAACGGGTGCGTGGGCTTCTTGCCGATAAAACAAAACAGCAATTTTTACCTGTCCAAGTGCGGGAATGGCTGAACACGCAGAGCTGGGCTTCGGTTTTGCCACGGGCGGATCAAATGCTGGTGGAAACCTTTCCGCGGGCCGATAAGCATTATCTGGTGTGTTATCCCTTTGAAGGCCGCTTGGCGCAGCAAACGCTTGGCATGTTACTCACGCGGCGCTTGGAGCGCTGGGGAGCCAAGCCGATGGGTTTTGTGGCCTCGGAATATGCGCTGGTCATTTGGACGCTCGGCGATCTGTCAGCGATGATTGCGGCGGGCAAGCTTTCGCTCGCCAAACTTTTCGATGAAGACATGTTGGGTGACGATTTGGATGCGTGGCTGGCTGAATCGAATTTGATGAAACGCAGCTTTAGAAACTGCGCCATTATTGCTGGCCTCATTGAACGCAATTATCTTGGCAAAGAGAAAACCACGCGGCAAGTAACAGTGAACACCGATTTGCTTTATGATGCCTTACGCACGCACCAGCCTGATCACATTTTGTTGCGCGCCGCTTGGGATGATGCGGCGGATGGATTGATTGACGTGCACAGATTGGGTGCCATGCTGAAACGCATTAAAAACCAGATTGTGCATAAGGCTTTGGAGCGAGTGTCGCCACTGGCTGTTCCGGTGCTGCTTGAGATTGGACGCGAATCAATTTACGGCGAAGCCCATGATGCCCTTCTCGCCGAAGCCGCTGACGAACTCATCTCCGAGGCCACACGGCTTGTCTAAAATTCATAAAATAGTTTTGGGCGGCGTAGAGCTGGTGCCTGATCTCTCTGGCGCTTTATATGTGCCCTATTATGAGACGCTGATTATTTCTGATTTGCATTTGGAGCAAGGCTCAAGCTTGGCAAGGCGCGGTATCCATATGCCACCCTTTGATACGGCTGTGACCTTGGCGCTTCTCGAAACTGTTGTGGCAGCAGCCAACCCAAAGCGCCTGATTTTTCTCGGTGATAGTTTTCATGATGTGCAGGGTGAGGCGCGGCTTGAGGCAAGCTACATAAACGTGTTGCGACGTCTTACAAGCAGCCATGAAACTATTTGGATTTGCGGCAATCACGACCCCGAACCACCACAGTCCATTGGTGGACAAGGAGCTGAGACGCTGAGCTTGGGTCCACTCACGTTGAGGCATGAGCCTTCACCTCCTTCTCCCTCCTCGCGACGCGGGGAGGGTGGATCGCGCAGCGAGACGGGTGGGGAATTCAGTGCAATAATGAGCACCGCCATCGCCGCCCCATCCGACCCTTCAGGCCACCTTCCCCCTTTCGGGGGAAGGAGAGTAGAAGAATACGAAATTGCAGGCCACCTTCACCCGGGCTGCGGCATCAACCAGCGTGGGCGGCGAATTTATGGTAAGTGCTTTGTGAGCGATGACACGCGCCTGATCATGCCAGCTTTTGGGGCTTATACGGGTGGACTCTCTATAACATCTAAAGCCTTTCACGGTTTGTTGAACCCCGAAACCGCACAAGCCCATATGATTGGGCGGGCTGCTTTGCACAGATTTAATTGGGCAAGGCTTACTGGCTAGCCCAGATAATTCGCGCCATCCAATCCACGTCTTTCATATCCAGCAGTTTGGTATCATGGGCTGGATTAAAAGAACCTAACTCCAAAGTTCTGGCGGTTTGGCGCAGCATGATTTTGGCCATCACTTGACCATCGGCGGTGCGCACCACCACACGGTCGCCCTTTCTGATCGTGGCAGCAGGAGAGACAACAATGGTATCGCCTTCGCGGTACACTGGGGCCATCGAGTCTCCGGTGATCTCCAAGCCGTAAGCTGCGGCGTCCGTCACACCTGGCACATCAATTTCTTCCCAGCCGGAGCCTGCGGGAAAACCTGAATCATCAAAAAAGCCGCCCTTGCCGGCTTTGGCAAAACCCAGCATGGGAATTTGTTTGAGGCGTGGCGGCTGGCCTTTCCTGCCTGCCAACAAATCCATAAATTCTTCAACTGTGGCCCCGGCTGCGTTAAGCACACGAGAAATTGATTCCATGGTGGGCCAGCGCGGCCTGCCATCAGGGCCATTGCGCTTTGATGGTTAAACGATGTAGGATCAAGCCCAGATTTTTTGGCAAGGCCCGAAGCTGAATAGCCATAGCGCTCAGCAATGGTATCAATTGCCGCCCAAACTTGTTTGTGTGTGAACATGGTGTTGCCTCAAACGATCTGATTATTGACCTTTGATAGGAAGTTATACCTTGAATGGAAGTGGTTGTCCAGTGGCCAATTGCTGCTTATGGTCACCCTCGCAAGATTGAGGTGATTTGCGGTGGGTATATTTTACAAAATTGAAAAAACCTCTGCGTGGCAGCAGGCGGAGGGTGCTGGTGTTTATCATGGATCGGCTTTGGATTTAAAAGATGGCTTCATTCATCTTTCAACGGCTGCGCAGGTGCATGAAACGGCACGCATACATTTTGCAGGACAGACTGATTTGATTTTGGTGGCCATTTCTGAAGCAGCGGTGAAAGCAGATTTGAGATGGGAAGCATCGCGCGGTGGAAAATTGTTTCCGCATGTGTTTGCGCCTTTGAACCCCAATGATGTTATGTGGGTTGAGTCCCTGCCATGGAATGGCACGGCACACAATTTTCCGGCGGACTTCACAATATGAGTTTGAGCCGCATTGGATTTTCTTTGAGTAAGCCGCTGTTGCACAAGCTTGATGGCGAGCAAGCCCACCGTTTGACGATTGCGGCTTTGAAAATAAGCCCGTCACACCATTCGCGCCTTAAAACTTCGCCACGGCTGGAAACAAACCTGTTCGGGCTTTCATTTGCAAATCCACTGGGGCTTGCCCCTGGCTTTGACAAAAATGCTGAAGTGCCTGATGCAATGCTGGCCCAAGGATTTGGCTTTGTGGAAATTGGCACCGTGACGCCTGAACCCCAAGAGGGCAACCCAAAGCCTCGCCTTTTCAGGTTGCTTGAAGATGAAGCCGTGATTAACCGCATGGGCTTTAACAATGAAGGCCATGAAGCTGTGCAACGACGCCTTGAAGCACGCCGCAAGCGTGGTGGCGTGGTTGGCATTAATATAGGCGCCAACAAAGATTCGAGCGATCGCATTGCTGATTATGTGCAGGGTATTTCTACTTTTGCAAATTTGGCAAGCTATATTACCATCAACATATCATCGCCCAATACGCCGGGCCTTCGCAATTTGCAGAGCCGCGATGATTTGCAACGCTTGCTTGAGCAGCTCAACAAAGCGCGCAAACCAAGCTTGCCGATGCTGTTAAAAATTGCGCCTGATCTTTCCTTAGATGAATTGCAGGATGTGGCCGATGTGTGTGAGGGTGGAGCCGTCGATGGTGTGATTATTTCAAACACCACGCTAAGCAGACCGCAGCTCAGCTCACAGCATGCCCATGAAACCGGTGGGCTTTCAGGAAAGCCTTTGCACCAGCTCTCAACACACCAACTCGCTTTATTTTACAAACTAAGCAACGGCCGCATTCCACTGATTGGGGTTGGTGGTATTCACAATGCAGAAACGGCGTGGGCCAAAATTGTAGCTGGTGCAAGTTTGATCCAACTCTATTCAGCATTGGTATTCAAAGGCCCAGCTTTAATTGACGAGATTTGCCAAGGATTGGATGCAAAACTTGCAGCTCATGGATTGAACCACATTGCCCAAGCCGTTGGTTTTCAAAATGGTGAAGCTGGCAAGTAGCGGCTGAATATTTTTGCAGCTTCACCATTTTCATCTAAACGATCTAATGCAAAATCAAAATATTCGCGCAATAACTCACGGTTCTGTCTGGTGAAAAAAGCGAGGCCGCGGGTTATAGTTGCATCATCGCCAAAACCTGCACCCAAGACCACACAGCAATTGCGTGATGCTGTGCCGTGCAACCAAAAACCAGCGCGAAGTGAATCTGTAAATATCGCATCTAATTTACCGGTGCGCAAAGATTCAAAAAGCGCTGCTTCTGTTGCAAAAGGTGTGAGTGCTGAGCGTTCATAGTATTTTTCAAGAAAGGCCTGATGACTGGTGCCTTTGACAAAACCTATGCGTCTTCCCGCCAGCGTGCGCACATCTGGTGTTTCAAAAGGCATGCCAACTCGCATCACAAAGCGGCCATAAGAAAAGAAATAAG
>JAYUPT010000091.1:0-11410 GCA_043759965.1 Aestuariivirga sp.
GCTCAAATCAAATCGACCCATGATATGCTCCTTGTTCAGAGCATCTGAATCTGATTTGCTAAAGTAATTCAAGAATTTGAATTGGGTTCACACCCTAGATAGCGATGTTTTGGCTGGCAGTTCGTGCATGAAAATTCTTGCCACAAATTTGAATGGATTTCCTTTGGGAGCAGTTGAAGACATTAGTACATTGCCTTGGATTGCCCAAAATGGCTCCCGTTTAAAAAAACAAATCGGCATGAGTATTGATCTGCCATACTTCAATGCTGGAGTTCTATTATTTGATTGGCAAAAAACATTGAAGCTAAAAATGCTGGCCAAATGCCGAGCACTGCTCCAAACAAGAACCCATTGGCCAACGCCAGACCAAGATGTGTTAAATCTGTGTTTTACAAAAAACTGGCAGCCGTTGAATCCAAAATGGAACATCGACAAGAAGTTGAGTGGCTACCTCTTCCTTAAATCCGGCTTAAGGCATTTCTCAGGCAGCCTGAAACCTTGGAACAGTAAACACCGCATCGGCAACAAAAAATATCATAAGTTTTATGTGGACAGTTTGAAAGATACACCTTGGTCCTCCTTCATCGCCCCGCAGAAACGGGCTTGGCCTTTGCGTCCAAACCTATTGCACATCATCAGAAAATTATCGTTCTTGATCAGACGCCGCCTGATTAAGCACTTTAACACAACAACCAACTAATAAATCCTAAACCCCAAATCCAATCCTTCTCGCCAAATTCGGCCAGCGCCGTAGCATCCAGCGGCCCAGGCGCACGGTGGTCTTCCGCCTCAGTCGGCGCACACTGGCAAAATCAATTGATAAAACCACAAAGCCTAGAGGCAGCATCCAAAACCCTAAAACTGGTAGGAATCCCAAAAAACCGCAAAGCACAAGAATCACACCAAGACCAATACGCAACAGCGGGTGGGCTGGAACACGAACGTTAAATCCGGCAAATTTTATGTGGCGCAAGTGTGATCTCCCTAAACATATCATATAGGCTGCAAAATCTAAATTTTCAGCCTTCTAAAAATAAAATGAAAAAGTTGTTTCCACTGCCAATTTCATCTGCTAAAGCCCGCCAACATTCCCTGATAGCTCAGTTGGTAGAGCATTCGACTGTTAATCGAATTGTCGCTGGTTCGAGTCCAGCTCGGGGAGCCAGTTTTAAAGGGTCGGTCATTTTCAAATGATCGGCCCTTTGCTTTTGCCGCGTTCAGTGGCAATTATGTGAGCAACAAAGGATTAAACATGGATATTCGCCACGATATTACTGAAGCCATTGGCAACACACCGCTCATCAAGCTGCGTAAAGCATCAGAACTCACAGGCTGCAATATTTTAGGCAAAGCGGAATTTATGAACCCCGGTCAATCGGTGAAAGATCGTGCGGCTTTATACATCATTAAAGAAGCCATTAAATCCGGTGCGCTGAAACCAGGCGGCACCATTGTTGAAGGCACAGCAGGCAACACAGGCATTGGCCTTGCATTTGTGGCCAACGCCATGGGCTTTAAAACTGTGATTGTGATTCCAGAAACCCAGGCCCAAGAGAAGAAAGACGCGCTGCGCCAAATGGGGGCTGAACTCGTGGAGGTTCCCGCCGTTCCTTACAAAAACCCCAACAACTATGTGCGTTATTCTGGCCGCCTTGCCAAAGCCATGGGCGCTGTCTGGGCCAATCAATTTGATAACACGGCCAACCGCCAAGCCCACATTGAAACCACCGCCCCCGAAGTGTGGAGCCAAACCAACGGCAAAGTCTCAGGCTTCGTTTGCTCTGTTGGCAGCGGCGGAACGCTTGCTGGCGTGAGCATGGCGCTGAAAGCCAAAAACAAAGACGTAAAAATCGCCATCGCAGATCCTATGGGTGCTGCACTTTATAGTTATTACAAAACTGGTGAATTAAAATCCGAAGGCTCCTCCATCACCGAAGGCATCGGCCAAGGCCGCATCACCGCTAATCTTGAAGGTGCGGTGATTGATGAAGCCTTTCAGATTCACGACCGTGAAGCCTATCAAATTGTTTATGACCTCTTGCAACATGAGGGCCTCAACATGGGCGGCTCCACTGGAGTGAACGTGGCGGGTGCTATAGCACTGGCCAAACAATTAGGCCCCGGCCACACCATCGTTACCATCCTCTGCGACTACGGCACCAGATATGCCAGCAAACAATACAACCCTGAATTCATGCGCAGCAAAGATTTGCCAGTGCCAGCATGGTTGGAAAAAAAATCCACCGCACCTCAGGTTTTTGAAACGTGAGTAATCTCGTTTCAACAGAATGGCTGGCGGCACATCTGAGTGATGATCTCTGCATACTTGATTGTTCATGGCACCTGCCAACAGCCAAACGCGATGCGCGCGCTGAATATGAAGCAGCCCACATTGAAGGCGCGCAGTTTTTTGACATTGATGCAAACTCCGACAAGTCCACCGCCCTACCCCACATGCTGCCTTCGCCTGAGAAGTTCGTAACCGAAGTGGCAAAGCTTGGGGCCAGCGACACTAAGAAAATTATTTGCTATGACAGTGTTGGCCTCTTCTCCGCCGCTCGCGTCTGGTGGATGTTCAAAGTGTTTGGCCATGATAATGTGGCGGTGCTCGATGGCGGATTGAAAAAATGGCAGGCCGAGGGCCACGCCACGCAAGCAGGATCAGTCGCCGCAACCACAGGAAATTTCACATCAAGTTTCCGCCCCGAAATGGTGAAATCTATCTCGCAAGTCTCCAGCGAAAACGCACAAATCGCCGATGCCCGCTCCCCCACAAGATTTCGCGGTGAAGAGCAAGAACCCCGCCCCGGCGTGAAACCCGGCCACATGCCAGGTGCCAAGAACGTTCATTACGCCACTCTGCTCAATACCGATGGCACTTTAAAATCAAAATCCGAACTCGCAAAAACTTTCACAGCGGCTGGAATCGAAGTAACCCAACCCATCACCACATCCTGCGGCTCAGGCGTAACCGCCGCCATCCTTACGCTTGCCCTCACAGAATTTGGCACAAACAACCACGCGCTCTATGATGGCTCGTGGGCAGAATGGGGCGCAAGCGGGCGTGAGATTGAGTTAGGGTAAAGCATCGGCGGGTCAATTAAGATTGGCCTTTCCAGCATCGTCATTCCCGCGAAGGCGGGAATCCAACTTAAATTGTTAAAGGCAGTTAGATTCCCGCCTTCGCGGGAATGACGGTCCTTTGATTTTATTTGGCCAACTGTTTCATTGCACTGGGATATTTATCCAAAAAATCACTTGCCAAATTAGCAGCTGTTTTGGAGGAAGGTACAAGCTCGAAACCACGTTCTGTTCGATAAACCGAAAGGCAATCACCCGCGCTTAACTTAAGTTCGTTGGCAATTTCTGTTACGTCCAAACTCAAGACGTTTTCAATTTTTTGAACAACCAGAAAATTCTTCATTTATATTCTAACTCACTTCACCGGCGGCACATATAAAATTCCACCCTGGCTCCACAGCGCATTTAAGCCCCGTACAATTCCAAGCTTGGAACCCTTGCCCAGATTGCGTTCAAAAATCTCGCCATAATTGCCGCCAGCTTTTATGGCCCGTGCGGCCCATTCTGCGTCCAATCCCATATCAGCACCAAATGCTCCCTCAACGCCGATCAACCGCCGCACATCGGCTTTCTTGCTAATGGCTTTGGCCTCATCAACACCTGCCCCACGCAATTCCAATTCTTCGGCAGCAACCAGCGCAATCAAGGTCCAGCGTGCAATCGAATACCATTGCTCGTCGCCTTGGCGCACGGCTGGACCCAGTGGTTCCTTTGAAATTACTTCGGGCAGAATGATATAATCATCCGGCTTGGCCAGCTTCAAACGCACGGCATAAAGTTGCGATTGATCGGCTGAATAAGCATCACATTTATTGCCTTCTTTGCTTTGAAACGCTGCAACCAATTCATCAATCGTGACAAAGGTAATCGGCGTGAAAGCCATCTCCTTTTCCCGAAAAAAATCTTCAATGTTGGTTTGCGTTGTGGTGCCACTTAAAAAGCAAATTGCTGCTTGTGAAAGGTTGAAAACTGAATTCACCCCAAGGGCTTTGTTAACGATGAAGCCCTGCCCATCGTGATAGCTGATGCCTGCAAAACGGAATCGCAATTTGGTTTCGCGTTCCATCGTCCAAGTGGTGTTGCGCGCCAGAATATCTACAGCACCAGATTTCAAAGCTTCAAACCTATCTTTGGTCGTCAGTGGAACATAATCCACTTTCTCAGCATCGCCCAAAACCGCAGCAGCCACGGCGCGGCAATAATCCACATCGAAGCCTGCCCACTTGCCATCATCGCCTTTAAAGGCAAATCCGAGAAGTCCTGCATTCACGCCACACAGCAATTTGCCCCGCGCTTTGACATCGGAAAGTGTGGCGGCAGCGGCCATGCCACACATTATGAAAAGACAGAATATAACCGAAAGGGTTTTGCGCATGAACCGAATCCATTTGTTGAGGTTTTAGTCTAGCGAGAAGCAATCGCCGCTGCAATTGCATCTACCGTAGTAAAAGTTTCGACTTTAGGTTTGAACGGTCGTGCAATCATCACCACGGGAATGCCCAAGCTTCGTGCCGCTTCCAGCTTTGCCGCAGTCTCGCGGCCACCAGCATTCTTCGTCACTAAATGTGTTATTGCGTGCTGACTCATCATAGCCAATTCATCAGCCATCGTAAAAGGCGGGCGTTCCAAAACCAGCCGCCAGTATTCAGGCAGCGCCTCAGCCGGAGGCTCTATCATCCGCGCTACACCAGTGAGATCAGACCGCGATGTAAACACTGCCACCTCTTTTCGCCCAATGGTCAGCATCACGATAGAGCCGCTTGGCAGCGCCGCCAATCCAACTTCATTACTTTGAACATCAATCCAACGATCCTGCGATAACGGCGACCAAGCAGGCCGTTCTAATCGCATAACTTCGGGCGAAGCTTCGGCTGCATGAGCGGAAATCACGGCAGCAAATGGGTGCGTAGCATCAACCAGCACATCGATTGCTTCGGCAAGAAGATACTCTCGCATACCCTCAACACCACCAAAGCCACCAACACGAACTTTGCCCTCTGGAAGAATTGGATTCTCTGTAACGCCTGCAAAGGATGAAGTCACGTCCAACCCAACACGAACCAGTCGGCCAGCCAACATGCGAGCCTCTTTGGTGCCGCCTAAAATGAGAACTTTACGAGGCATGGGCAATGATTTTCCCAGCGCGATCAATAATAATTACATCTGCCGTAGAGCTTCCATCGAGAACTCTGCGCATATGTGACAGCGCTTCAACTGCAACAAACTGCGCAATTCGATTGCCCGCTATTTCCAAAACTTCCATCGCCGTATTCGCTGCCAAAACTTGGCTTTGCAGCGAAACATCCACCCGCTCTGCTAACCACTTGAAATCGACTTGTGAACGCCCCGAATGCAAATCCATCGCTCCTTGCGCCAGCTTCACAATTTTGCCAAAGCCGCCCCCAATGGTCACACGAGGGACTGGATTCACACGGAGGTATTTCAAAACACCGCCCGCAAAATCCCCCATGTCGAGCATGGCTTCCAGCGGCAGATCATAATGCGCCCGCACCGCATCTTCCGAGGTTGATCCCGTGCAGCCAGCCACATGCTGAAGTCCCATGGCACGCGCCACATCAATGCCGCGATGAATAGAGGCTATCCATGCCGCACAAGAAAACGGATGCACAATTCCCGTGGTGCCCAAAATGGAAAGACCCCCAATAATTCCCAAACGAGGGTTCCAGGTTTTTTCAGCAATCACCGCCCCGTCAGGAATCGAAATCTCAATTTCCACATCGCCGCCACCAAGCTCAGCAATCACCGCCATCATCATCTGGCGCGGGATTGGGTTGATCGCAGGTTCCCCCACCGCAATCGGCAAGCCGGGCTTAGTCACTATGCCCACGCCCTCACCCGCCGTGAACGTAACGCCAATCCCACGCCGCCGCACAGTAGCAATCACTGTGGCTCCATGCGTCACATCTGGGTCATCGCCGGCATCTTTCACAATGCCAGCCCGCGCAAAGCCATCGCCTTTTTCTTCCAAACTTAATGCAAATGAGGGTTGTTCACCCTTGGGCAATGTTATAGTCACGGGATCAGGAAATGTGTCGCTGAGCAATGCCGTATAAGCGGCCTTCACTGCCGCAGTGGCACATGCCCCCGTGGTCCAGCCGCGCTTTAAACTTGTGTGAGGCTTCTCAATTCTCATAACTAAACTGTATAAGGAACCATGAGCAAAACACCAACCAACAACTTTGCCAAATTGGATGGGGAAGATTTCCCCAAGTTCCATGTGGGCTGGGTGTGGCTTGTGGGTGCTGGCCCCGGTGCGCCGGGCCTCATGTCTCTGCTCGCTTATCACGCCTTACAAAATTGTGATGTGGTGGTTTATGATGCACTGGTGAACCCTGATATGTTGCGCTGGTTGCCCGAAGGTGTGGAAACTGAATATGCCGGAAAACGTGGTGGCAAACCTTCGCCCGTGCAGAAAGATATTTCACTTCGTCTCATCGAGCTGGCCAAGCAAGGCAAACGCGTGCTGCGCCTCAAAGGCGGCGACCCTTTTATGTTCGGTCGCGGTGGCGAAGAAAGCCAGACACTGGCCAAAGCTGGTGTGCCCTTTCGCATTGTGCCTGGTATCACCGCAGGCGTTGGCGGATTAGCGTATGCTGGCATTCCAGCCACCCATCGCGACACCAACCATGCCGTGATATTTTTAACCGGCCATGACGCAACCGGCAAAATGCCAGCCAATGTAAACTGGCAAGCCATCGCCACGGCAGCACCCGTGATTGTGATGTATATGGGTGTGAAGAACTTGGGCGAAATTTCAGCTGCCTTGATTGCTGCTGGCCGCCCCGCCGATCATCCCGTCACTATAGTCTCAAACGCTTCCCTGCCAAGTCAAACTGTCGCCAGCACCAAGCTTAGCGAAGCTGCCGCTTTCGTAGCAGCAAACAATCCGCCAACCCCCGCCATCGTGGTTATCGGCCATGCCAGCGATTGGCGGCCACTTCTGGATTGGTATTCGCCAGAGTTGATGGAGAATAAGATTGGGTAGTTTCAAAACACTCAATACTTTCTTTTTCTGTCATCCAGACGAAAGTCGGGACCCAGACTTTCAACCATCACCGAGCTTGTATTGCTGGGTCCCGACTTTCGTCGGGATGACAGTGTAAATTATGAAAGCGATAGTCATCGCCGCACCAAGTTCAGGCTCTGGCAAAACGCTAATCACCCTCGGCCTCATTCGCGCTCTTCGCAACAAAGGCCTCAAAGTGGCCTCCGCCAAAATCGGCCCAGATTATATTGATGGCCGTTTCCATGAAGCAGCCTCCGGCCAGCCTTGCGTAAATCTCGATTATTGGGCCATGGGTTTTGCCAGTTGCGCAGCCATTCTGAGCGAAATTGGCAAAGGCCAAGACTTAGTGATCATCGAAGGCGTGATGGGCCTATATGATGGACCTGATGGCGCCAAAGGCTCCACCGCTGATTTGGCTGAAAAACTGGGCCTGCCAGTAATTCTCATCATTGATGCCGCCCGCCAAGCCCAATCAATCTCAGCCTTGGTATATGGCTTCACCAATTTCCGCCCCGCGCTAAATATCGCAGGCCTTATCCTGAATAAAGTGGCCAGTGACCGCCACATGAGCCTTCTCATTCGCGCACTTGCGAAGGGCGCACCAAAAATTCTAGGCGTAATGCGGCACAATGACTCACATATATTGCAATCTCGCCACCTTGGTTTGGTGCAAGCGATGGAAAATCAACAGCTTGAAGCATTTATTGAAAGCGTTGCCGCAGGAGTTGCACGTGAAACAATTCTTGACAGCTTTATCGAATCAGCCTCCGAATTCACGAATCAGTTCAAAGCTGAAGATCCGGCCTTGCCGCCACTAGCCCAAAAAATTGCCATTGCTCAAGATACGGCCTTCGCCTTTGCCTATCCACACCTGCTGAACGGATGGCGCAAAGCGGGGGCTGAACTTACATTCTTCTCACCACTTAACAATGAAGCCCCAAATGGAGATGCTGTTTTCCTGCCCGGCGGCTATCCAGAGCTTTATGCTGGAAAACTGGCCTCTAACACGAAGTTCTTAGACGGCTTGCGCCAACATAAGGGCCTGATTTACGGCGAGTGTGGAGGCTATATGGTTCTAGGCGATGGTTTGATCGATAAAGACGGCACCAAACACGCCATGGCCGGCCTCTTGCCTCTCTCCACCAGTTTTGCCACGCGAAAGCTGCAGCTGGGTTATCGCCAACTCATTCCCCTCACTGGACTGTTCAAATGGCCGTTGCGTGGCCATGAGTTCCATTATTCTACCATCGAACATCAAGGCGGCGGCGAGGCACTGTTCCACGCCCAAGATGCCGCCGGAAATGACATTGGCCAAATCGGTCAACGCATTGGCAATGTGATGGGATCATACGCGCATATCATCAGCGAGGCTCCATAATGGCGGCCAAAGCGATTATGTTCTTGGGAACTGGTTCGGATGTCGGCAAATCCTTGATCGTGGCTGGCTTGGCACGCGCCTTTGCCAATAGGGGCTTGCGGGTGGCACCCTTTAAGCCGCAAAATATGTCAAATAACGCAGCCGTCACCGCTGATGGTGGCGAAATTGGCCGCGCCCAAGCTTTGCAGGCCAGAGCAGCCCGCATTCCAGCTTCAGTCCACATGAACCCCATATTATTGAAACCAGAATCGGAAACCGGCGCGCAGGTTATTGTGCAGGGCGAGCGCAAGGCCACGCTAAAAGCCCGTGATTTCTTCCGTGAACGCCCAAAATATATGCCTGCTATTCTTGAAAGCTTCGGCAAATTGGCGGAAGCTTGCGATTTGATTTTGGTTGAGGGCGCAGGCAGCCCGGCCGAGGTGAATTTGCGCAAAGGTGATCTGGCCAATCTCGGCTTTGCCTCAGCTGCAAACATTCCAACAGTGTTAATCGGCGATATTCACCGTGGCGGCGTGATTGCCTCCATAATAGGAACTTTCGTGGTGCTCAGCGAGAGTGATCGCAATCATATAAAAGGATTCATAATCAACAAGTTCCATGGCGATCCGCAGTTGTTTGATGAAGGCCGCCTGTATCTTGAAACCCACACCAAAACATCTTGCCTCGGCGTGGTCCCGAATTTCGCTACCGCTTCAAATCTGCCCGCCGAAGATGCAGTGAGTTTGGAGCATATGACCACAACCGATTCAAAAGGCTTGAAAATCTGTGTTCTGCGCTTACCCCGCATTGCCAATTTTGATGATCTTGATCCGCTACGGCTTGAACCTTCCATCACTGTACAATTTCTAAACGCTGGTGAAGCCATTCCAGGAGATTGCGCTTTAGTCATCATCCCCGGCAGCAAATCCACCATGGCTGATCTCAAAGCCTTGCGCGAAGCGGGCTGGGATATTGACCTCAAAGCCCATGTTAGGCGCGGTGGCCGCGTGCTGGGCCTGTGCGGGGGCTATCAAATGCTGGGCCGCCTGATCCACGATCCTGAGGGACTTGAAGGCCAACCCGCCAGTGTTGAGGGGCTGGGCTTACTCGATGTGGAAACCACCTTGCTTGCCGATAAAACCATAACTCATACTCAGGCCATGCACGCCCTCAGCGGGCAATTGATTAGCGCCTATGAAATCCATCTCGGCACCACCAGCGGCCCCGATTGCACAAGGCTTTTCGCGCAAACACCAAATGGTCCTGAAGGTGCGGCCTCCCCCGATGGCTTGGTGACAGGCACTTACCTGCATGGATGTTTTTCGGCAGATGGCTTTCGGCAAGCCTTTCTTAAATCTTTAGGTGCAGCACCATCAAACTTGGTATTTGATCAAAGAATCGAACAAACCTTGGACGATCTTGCCACCCACCTAGAAGCCCATCTCGATCTCGATAAAATTCTGGACCTTGCCCAATGAATAATTTTGCCCTCGCTGCTTTAGTTTTGGTGATTGAAAGTTTTGTAGGCTACCCGCAGGCGGTCAATAAGCTCATCGGTCATCCCGTGCAATGGATTGGCAAGTTGATTACTTATATTGATGACGGCTTGAATGACCCCGAAGTTGATGCAGCGCAAAATCGCCGCCATGGCATTCTCGCCATCATTTTGCTCTGTGCCGCAGTCGGGATACCCGCTTGGCTTTTGGCCAAAACACTTTCGCAATACTCATATGGTTGGGTGATCAATGTGGCCATAGCCACCGCCTTCATCGCGCAGAAATCTTTGCGCGATCATGTGAGCGCGGTTGATCGTGCGTTGGGCATTTCCCTGCCCGCAGCCTGCGCAGAAGTCGCAAAAATCGTCGGCCGTGACGTGCAAGTCTTGGATGAAAATGGCATCGCCAAGGCCGCCCTTGAAAGCCTTGCTGAAAATACCGCCGATGGCATCACCGCTCCGATTTTCTGGTACGCACTGCTCGGCTTGCCCGGCCTTATGATCTACAAAGTCATCAACACAGCAGATTCGATGATCGGTCATAAAAACGAAAAATATCTGAACTTCGGCTGGGCTGCTGCCAAGCTGGATGATCTGGTGAACCTTCCTGCTTCGCGCTTAACAGGCTTAATGTTTGCCGCCGCCGCTTGGATTAGTTCAAAATCTGATGCTCAAAATACGCTCAAATCCATGTGGCGCGATGCGGGTAAACACCAGTCTCCAAACGCAGGCTGGCCCGAAGCTGCCATGGCTGGAGCCTTGGATGTTCGCTTTGGAGGCCCGCGCAGTTATGATGGTGAGTTGGTAGAACTGCCTTATATGGGCGATGGTAGCGATGTGGAACCGAAAGACATTGCGCGCGGCCTAGAGCTTTATGACCGCGCTCTAATTGTATTGCTCGTCACGGCAGTGCTGTTGGCAATGGCCCTTTCACTGTAAGCGGTAAACCCGCCACCATAAAAACTACATTCAATGCCACTTCTGCCACACGCTGATTGGCAATGCCCTGCACATCCCTAAACCGACGCGCCAATTTATTATCCGGCACAATGCCAAGTCCCACTTCATTGGACACAATGACGATGCGGCATGTTGCCGTTTTCAAATGTGAGACAAGTTTTTGAATTTCAGCTTCGCAGTCTCGGTCGGCCAACATCAAGTTAGAAAGCCAAAGTGTGAGGCAATCAACTAATATAAAACTCCCCCCTACCCCGTCATTCCCGCGAAGGCGGGAATCCAACTTTAGATCGTGTATATTACCCGAAGTTAGATTCCCGCCTTCGCGGGAATGACGATTTGGGGGGTCGAGCTTTTGGAGAATTGCCACCAAATCAAGCGGTTCTTCATGCGTCACCCAATTGGCCCCGCGCTGCACTTTATGCGCCGCAATCCGCTCACGCATCTCATCATCAAAGGCTTGCGCTGTTGCGATATAATGCGCAGGCTGATG
>JAYUPT010000092.1:0-4226 GCA_043759965.1 Aestuariivirga sp.
ACTAACGGAGCCGTTTGCGTGTTGTAAACTTGAAGCCGGTCACGCACCGTCTTCTCATTATCGTCTGCGCGGCGTATGAACTCAGTTGAGCCACACACATCGCAAATGCCAGCTTTCTTCGGCTTGGCAAATTCTTCATGGTAACCTTTGCCACATTTGGCGCAGGTATAACGGCCAACGATTCGCTTCACCAGCGCTTCATCGTCCACTTTCATCTCAATCACAGCGTTCAGCTTTTGGCCGCGCGCATGAAGCATTTTATCTAACGCATTAGCCTGAGCCGGTGTGCGCGGGAAACCATCAAACACCACGCCCTTAACAACATCAGGCTTATTCAAACGCTCATCAACAATGCCAATGATCACATCATCAGAAACCAGATCACCACGGTCCATAATCACCTTGGCTTTTAAACCCTGCTCGGTGCCAGCAGCAACTGCCGCCCGCAACATATCACCTGTGGAGAGTTGTTTGAATCCGTGCAGTTCTTCAAGAATCTTAGCCTGAGTGCCTTTGCCAGCACCCGGCGGACCGAGAAGAATCAAATTCATTTCCGCCCACCACGTAAGTTCGCTTTCTTCATCAGCTTTTCATATTGCTGCGAAAGCAAATGGCCTTGAATTTGTGAAACAGTATCAAGCGTAACACTCACAACGATCAGCAAAGATGTACCACCGAAGTAAAATGGAATGCCTGAATAGCCAACCAAAAGTTCAGGAATGAGACAGATGATTACGATGTAGATTGCACCAAGCACAGTCACACGAGTCAAAATACGGTCTATAAACTCAGCAGTCTGCTCGCCCGGACGAATACCTAAAATAAATCCACCCGACTTTTTTAAATTCTCAGCCGTTTCCTTCGGATTGAACATGATCGATGTGTAAAAGAAGCAGAAGAATACGATGAGCAATGCATACATCAGCAAATAAAGCGGCTTACCATGGCCAAGTAAGGCTGTGACTTGTTGCAGCCACTCTGGGCCAGAACCAGCCGAAAAGTTTGCAACTGTCAAAGGCAACAACAAAAGAGACGATGCGAAAATTGGAGGAATAACACCAGCGGTGTTCAGCTTAAGCGGCAGATGTGAACTTTCTGCTTGGCTCACTCGCATACCCACTTGTCGCTTAGGATACTGAATAAGCAAGCGTCGCTGCGCGCGTTCAAAGAACACAATGAATGCAACAACAGCAATGGCCATGATTAGAATGCCCATCACCAAGAATGGCGACATCAAACCTTTGCGGGCAAGTTCAAGCAAGGCAGCAACACCAGCAGGTAAGCCAGCAACAATACCAGCAAAAATGATGAGCGATGTGCCATTGCCAATGCCGCGTGCGGTAATTTGTTCGCCCAGCCACATCAAGAACACCGTGCCGCCCGTGAGAGTAATCACTGCACTCGCAACAAAAAACGGCCCGGGATTTATAACTATTCCGGGCTGTGCTTGCAAACCAACTGCAATACCATAAGCTTGCAAAGCAGCTAGAAACACCGTGCCATAACGGGTATATTGATTGATTTTCTTGCGGCCAGTTTCGCCTTCTTTTTTCAAAGCTTCCAAATGCGGCGAGACTGTTGTCATCAACTGCATGATAATCGAAGCGGAAATATAAGGCATAATGTTCAAGGCGAAAATCGCCATGCGGCCAAGCGCACCGCCTGCCATATTATTGACCCAACCCAAAATGCCAGACGCATTTTGGTCCGAAAAGGCTGCAACGGCAGCCGTATCAATACCAGGAATTGGAATATAAGAACCGAGACGATAAATGATCAGCGCACCCAGCGTAAACCAAAGTCGCTTCTTCAGATCTTCTGACTTGGTCAGCGCACTGAAATTGATATTTGCCGCAAGTTGTTCAGCTGCCGATGCCATGTCTCGTCCTCGTATCTTGTGTCAGGCCCCTCTATATGGGGGCCTGCCCAAGAACCATCAACCGTGTGCTTTAACTTCTTCAACAACGCGGGAAATTTTAACGCTTCCGCCAGCTTTTTCAACTGACGCAACAGCGCCCTTTGAAGCGTAGAACACTTCAAACTTGAGTGCAGACTTCAACTCAGCATTGCCAATCAAACGAACACCGCCTGGAGCCAATTTTGAGATAACACCAGCTGCAAAAAGTGCTTCAGCAGTAACTGGGTTTTTAACGTCCAACTTCTTGGCTTCAACGGCAACAGCAACACGCGCCAAATTCACAGCGTTATATTCAACTTGGTTTGGCTTGTTAAAGCCGCGCTTTGGCAAACGACGATAGATGGGCATTTGACCGCCTTCGAAGCCTGGCTTTGCGCCGCCCTTACGAGCAGTTTGACCCTTGCCACCGCGACCACCAGTTTTACCTGTGCCTGAACCCAAACCACGGCCAATGCGCTTGCGATCTTTGCGGGCGCCGGGATTATCGGCAATCTCATTGAGTTTCATAACGTAATTCCTTAGATATTATTCGACTACGCGAACCATGTGAGCAACCTTGGCAATCATGCCACGGAGTGCCGGGGTATCAACCAAAGTCGATTGACGACGAATGCGGTTAAGCTTCAAGCCAATCAAAGTCGCACGTTGATCGCCAGGGCGACGTTGCGGACTAGCAAATTGCTCAAGAGTAACAGTTTTTGCGGGTGCTTTTGCCATAATAATCTGGTCCCTTAGTCCGAAACAACTTCAGTTGTGCGGTTCTTCAGAATGTCGCTCACCTTCTTGCCGCGGCGGCTTGCAACCGAGCGTGGGGAAGTTTGCTTTTTCAACGCTTCAAATGTTGCACGAACCATGTTGTATGGGTTTGACGAGCCGCGAGATTTCGCAACAACGTCGGCCATGCCAACCGATTCAAACACAGCGCGCATTGGACCACCAGCAATAACACCAGTACCTGCAGGCGCTGTACGAAGTGTCACTTTGCCTGCACCCCAACGACCGTCGATGTCGTGATGAAGGGTGCGGCCTTCTTTCAAAGGCACGCGGATCAAAGTGCGTTTTGCAGCTTCTGTTGCTTTGCGCACAGCTTCTGGCACTTCACGGGCTTTACCGTGGCCAAAACCTACGCGGCCCTTTTGGTCGCCAACAACCACGAGGGCTGCGAAACCAAAGCGCTTACCGCCTTTTACTACTTTTGCAACGCGGTTGATGTGAACCAGCTTGTCAGTAAACTCGCTGTCTTTTTCTTCGCGGTTGTCTTTGCGTTCGGAGCGTTCTTTAGCCATTTGCTAAGCCTGTCGTCCTATAAAAATTAAAACTGAAGTCCACCAGCGCGCGCTGCATCGGCCAAAGCCTTTACACGCCCGTGGTAGATATAACCGCCGCGATCGAACACCACATCTTTGATGCCCGCTTTAACAGCACGCTCGGCAATTAACTTGCCAATCGCTTCTGCTGCGGCTTTGTCTGCACCGGTCTTCTTCGCTTTCACGAAGCCTTCTTCCAAAGTGGAAGCCGCTGCTACTGTTACGCCCTTAACATCATCGATGATCTGAGCATAAATGTTCTTGCTTGAACGGAACACCGAAAGACGGGGCCGCCCATTCTCGCGCTTTGCCAATGCCTTGCGGACACGAGCAGTACGGAGCGAAAGTGCTGATAATTTCTTTGCCATTGTCTTGTTCCGTTACTTCTTCTTACCTTCCTTGCGGAAGATTTTTTCGCCAGCGTATTTAACACCTTTGCCCTTGTAAGGCTCAGGTCCACGATATTCGCGGATTTCGGCAGCCACTTGGCCAACGCGCTGTTTATCAATGCCGCTGATCACGATTTCCGTGGGCTTTGGCACCTTAATTTCGATTCCATCTGGAACTGCATAGTTCACATCGTGGCTATAACCAAGGTTAAGTTGCAACACTTTGCCATTCAAAGCCGCGCGATAACCAACACCGTTGATTTCGAGGGTCTTTGCATAGCCAGTTGTTACACCAACCACCATGTTAGACACGAGGGTGCGAGACAGACCCCAGCTTGAACGGGCCAACTTGGTTTGATCTTTTGGATCAACCTTGATGCCGTCTTCTTGCATTTTAACCAGCACAAACTCGTTCAGAACTTGCTTGAGCTCGCCCTTTGGACCCTTGATGCTGACCTGTTGCCCATTGATGGAGGCGGTAACGCCTGCCGGAACGGGAACTACTTTTTTGCCAATACGAGACATGGTTTCTACCTCAGAATACTGTGCACAGCACTTCGCCGCCCACATTCTGGGCACGGGCTTCCTGATCGCTCATCACACCTTTAGGTG
>JAYUPT010000093.1:0-11352 GCA_043759965.1 Aestuariivirga sp.
CCACCAATTGCAAATAAGTAACGCCCAAACCTGGTCCACTTTAAAACAAATCCAGTAATCAGCGCCAGCACCACCATATAAATAACCGGGTTAGCGATACCAAAAAGCCACGCACCACCACCCAAGGCAAGCAACTTATCGTGGTCAGGTCCGAATTCAAAAACAACCGTATTGCCAGATGTAACCATTGCCAAACTTCGCGCAATAGAGAGCATTCCTAGTGTCACCACAAAAGGCGGAAAGCCCAAATAAGCAATTAGTATTCCATTAAATGCACCAACGATC
Organism: Aestuariivirga sp.; assembly: GCA_043759965.1. Lineage (GTDB taxonomy): Bacteria > Pseudomonadota > Alphaproteobacteria > Rhizobiales > Aestuariivirgaceae > Aestuariivirga. Next base: position 286 of record JAYUPT010000093.1, read on the forward strand.
AGAGCCGTAGCAAGAGCCGCAATAATGCCAACTTCGATGCTATAGCCAGCATGCATTGTTACAGCCAGAACCATGCTGCACAAGCACAACACTGACCCCACCGAAAGATCAATACCACCAGTTATGATCACCATCGTTGTGCCCAGAGCGATAATGGCCACAAAGGTTACATTTCGGGTGATGTTATAAAGATTCTTCGGTGTCGCAAAAGCATCAGTCGCAAAAGACAGAAATACACATGCTGCAAGCACTGCCAAAAAAACCCAGAATGTTTGGCTGCTCAATTTTTCAGAAAGCCAGCTTTGTTGTTTATGTTCAATCGTCTTTTCAAGAATCGTAGTCATGGCTGGCCTTTCAAGCGCGTTCAATGGCACCGGTTATGAGACCGGTTACTTCTTCAGGGGAACTATCATTTACTTTTTTATCAGCAACCTTGGTGCCGCGCCGCAAAACAATTATGCGGTCTGCCACGTCAAACACATCAGGCATGCGGTGGCTGATCAACACAACAGCAATGCCTTGATCACGCAAACGCCGAATAAGATTTAGAACTTCAGCAACTTGGCGAACCGAGATCGCTGCCGTAGGTTCATCCATCAAAACGATTTTCGGATTGGTGAGTCTGGTTCGGGCAATGGCAACGGCTTGGCGCTGGCCACCAGACATTTGTTTTACCAAATCACGCGGCCTGGTTTCCGATTTTAATTCAGCAAATATCTGCCCAGCTTTTTTATACATGGCTGAATAATCAAGAACTTTGAATGGTCCTTTACCCGTGCGTAACTCTCGGCCCAAAAACACGTTTGCAGCTGCCGTTAAATTATCGCACAATGCCAAATCTTGATGTACAATTTCAATGCCATGCTGGCGCGCATCAATGGGCTTGTGCATTTCCAGAGGCACATCCTCCATCAAAATGCTGCCGCTGCTTGGCCGATAATTTCCAGCAATCATTTTGACTAGAGTTGATTTTCCAGCACCATTATCACCCATCAGCCCCGTCACTTCACCCGGCTGAAGCGCCAGCGAAATATCATTGACTGCTTGAATAGCGCCAAAATTTTTAGAAATGTTTTTAAGTTCAAGAATAGCCACCGCGTTGTTCACTCCCTTGCATGCCGTGTGATCTACCAACACTAACTCTTTCAAGTCAACCATTTGTCTGACTAATTCAATCCGATTTATTTAATAATCCGATTTATCCTACAAATAAAACTTGACGAAAGCAGATTGTCGATATTAGGTTCCCCTCAATTAAAAAGAATGCTTGGTGACTCTACTGAGCGGACGTGGGTGTAAAATCACGCAGTCCGAATTTCGGTGAAGTATGCCCTGCTTGGCAGGCACAAAGTGTCTGTCTCACTAGAAAGGGAGTAAGGGAAATGAATAAGGCACTATTGTTTGCAACAGCACTTCTAGCGCTAACGGCTGGCGAGGCATTTGCTAAAAAGCAATTGGTTATCGTTGTTAAAGGATTGGATAACCCATTCTTCGAAGCCATCCATCAAGGCTGCGAAAAGTGGAACAAGGAAAATGCCAACTCAGAGTATGAGTGCTTCTACACTGGCCCAGCCTCAACTTCGGATGAAGCTGGCGAAGCGCAAATTGTTCAAGACATGCTGGGCAAACCAGACACAGTGGCCATGGCCATCTCGCCATCCAATGCAAAATTGATTGCTCAAACACTTAGAACTGCTGCGCCAACAATTCCAATTATGACTTTGGATGCTGATTTAGCCAAAGAAGATGCAGGTCTTCGCAAAACTTATCTTGGCACCGATAATTATTTAATGGGTTTCCGCATTGGTGACTATATCAAGAAAGCCAAACCAAATGGCGGCACAGTGTGCCTGATTCAAGGCAACCCTGGTGCCGATAATATCTTGCGCCGCGCTCAGGGCACAAGAGATGCTTTAAGCGGGATGAAACATCTGCCAGCGCTTGCAGGCGAAGGTGGGTGGACTGAAATTGCTGGTTGCCCCGTGTTCACCAATGATGACGGCGCAAAAGGCGTTCAAGCCATGACCGATATCTTGGCCGCAAACCCTAAACTAGATGCCTTTGCTATTGAAGGTGGCTGGCCGCTGTTTGGCGCACCACAGCCTTACCGTGATCTGTTCAAACCATTGGCTGCACGAATTGCCAGCAATGACTTTGTGGTTTCAGCCGCCGATACAATCGGCGATGAAGTTGCAATTGCTGCTGAAGGCTTAGTGACTGCACTTGTGGGTCAACGCCCATTTGAAATGGGATATAAAGCACCAACTGCCATGATCGATTTGATCGAGGGCAAAGCTGTTGCCGACCCAATTTTCACTGGTCTCGATGAGTGCACCAAAGATACTGTAAGCACCTGCATCCAAAAATAACCCCTCTAACTTGTAGCCAGCCGACAATAATGTTCTCCCATTGTCGTCTGGCTACGTCTTTATTGGCCAATTACCAACATAGCTTTTATCTCATCACTTAAATGAAACAGCGCCAGCAAAAACACCAAGCCACCAAGCAACATAATAAATGTGGTCGGCAGCAGGCGCGGGGTTAGACTTTTGCGCGGGTGTTTTTCCAGCCAGCCCATCCAGCCCGCCAGACCAGCTCCCGCCAACAAGAACCCAATTGTGACCCAAAATTCAGTATTTAACATGGTTTAATTCAGTTGTTTCCAATGGTTGACATGCGCAAATGTGATGACTATGGTCCGGCCAGAAATCAAGGGATAAGTTCTATCCCACTACTAGGTGTATATCATGAAAGTTCGTAACTCACTGAAAGCGTTGATGAAACGCCACCGCGACAATAAGCTGATCCGTCGCAAGGGCCGCGTTTATATTATCAACAAAACGAATCCTCGTTTCAAGGCTCGTCAGGGCTAATTCGAATTTTCGAAACTGTTTGCGCCGCGCTGAAGCTTGCTTCCGCGCGGTTCTCCTTTTTTATGGCGCAATCTGTGTTATGATTGCCCATGCGCCTTTTCGCTTCCCTCGCACTACTAACCGCTTTGCTCTCTCCAGCATTTGCTGACGATTCAGCAAAAATGCGCGAGGTTGAGCTAGATAAACTTTTCGGCAGCTTGCACCGAAAATCCTCAACTCAAGACCCCGCAAAAATCCAAGCCGATATCTGGGCGCTCTGGGCCCACAATGACAGCCCAACAGCCGTACTCTTAATGCGCCAAGCTGTTGCAGCCATGAACTCTAATGAATATGCCGCAGCCGAAAAAACCCTCATTCAACTCATCGAAACCTATCCCACTTTCGCCGAAGGCTGGAACAAGCGCGCCACCTTGTATTTCATGGATGGCCGCTATGATGCATCGCTCATCGATATTGAACACGTTCTGGAATTAGAGCCCCGCCACTTCGGTGCCCTTGCCGGAAAAGCCATGATCCTGCGCGCCCAAGGCAAACCCCTTGCGGCCTTGAAAGTGCTGCGCGAAACGCTGAGCATCAATCCTCATATGGAATCGGTGGTGCAAGCGATCAAGGATATCGAGAAAGCTAACCCTGATATTTGATCGCAATGACAACCTTGCCCTTCGCCCGCCCAGCCTCGACATAGGCTAGTGCGTCATTGGTTTTTTCAAAAGGAAACACCTTGTCCACCACAGGTCGGACCACACCGGATTCGAATAGGGAAGTGATCTCGCTCAACTGCTGCCCTTCTGCTCGCATAAACAAGAAGGAATACTTGACTCCGAGGCTCTTAGCTTTTTTTCGCACACTGCGGCTCAGAAAGCGCATCACCAGTTTCAGGATCAGATTCAGCCCTAGTTCCTTGGCAAATGCGAGATCAGGTGGGCCAGAAATTGAAATGATTTTCCCGCCCTGCTTGAGTACAGACAGAGATTTATTGAGCGTCTTTGAATCCTGACTGTTCAACACCAAATCATAATCCGACAGAACCTTCTCAAAATCCTGCTTCGTGTATTCGATAACCACATCCGCGCCGAGGCTTTTGACAAGCTCGATATTTTTGGCGCTCGTTGTTGTCGCAACAGTCGAACCAAGATGCTTGGCGAGTTGGATGGCAAATGTGCCGATGCGATGATCACGCGGCCGCGCATAAATCTCATCACCAACCTTAAACCGCTTAACTTGGGGCCCAACCTTAACAACCGTTCCAGCTACATCGTGACCCAATAAGAAAGGCGGACGATAAGGCAGGAAAAGCTTGAACTCTCCATCCCGAATTTTGTTGTCCAAAAGATTGACACCTGCGGCATGGACTTGAACGAGCATATCATCATCCAGCAATTTGGGTTCGGGCACGTCAGCCAGTCGCAACGCGCCCTTCTTTTTATACTTATCAACAACGAATGCTTTCATAGCTTTCTCCAATTTTAAGGGGCTAGCCATTTTTTGATTGTTATATTATGATTGTATTATCATATTATGGTCATAATTCAATAGAAAAAAGGAAACCCTGCCATGCGCTATGAAAAGGGTCGAAAAGACGCCTCACGAGGCCGAATTATGGAAGTCGCCGCCGATCGTTTTCGCAGTGACGGCATTGCTGCCTCAGGACTGGCAACCATAATGAGTGACGCAGGATTGACCAACGGAGCCTTCTATCCGCATTTTGGGTCCAAGGCAGAGCTTGTGCGCGAAACTGTGGCAGCAGCTTTGGAAACTCAATCAGATCAACTGCGCGATGCATTGGCCTCTGGCGGCTTGGAGCTGGCCATCAAAGCCTATCTCTCACCCGAACACCGCGATAATCCAGCAAAGGGTTGCGCTTCCGCAGCCCTGTTGCCAGAGATTGCGCGGCAGCCACCTGAAACGCGCAAAGCCTATACCGATTGCTTTCTATCTTTGGCCCAGCAAGTTTCAGCAACACTTCCACCAACCAAAGATCCTGAAGGTGTTGCGCTAGCAATTTTTGCAACTCTCATAGGAACACTTCAATTGGCCCGCGCTGTTGAAGGGACGGAATTGTCGAACCGCATTCTCGCGACAGGAGCTGATGCAGCACGGACTCTGGCCCAGCCAGTGAAATCCAATCCTAATATTTGAGTGGCTAACCTTCAAGCGATGCGTAGCGCAACCTCAGAGCATTTCCGATAACACTAACAGAACTTAACGCCATCGCCCCTGCAGCTATCATCGGTGATAGCAAGATTCCAAACATAGGATAAAGAACCCCCGCCGCAATCGGAACACCTGCTGCATTATAAATAAATGCAAAGAACAGATTTTGACGAATGTTGCCCATCACAGCTTTTGACAAGGTTATGGCCTTCACAATGCCCATCAAGTCTCCTTTGAGCAGCGTAACGCCTGAACTTTCCATCGCAACGTCAGTTCCGGTTCCCATGGCAATGCCAACATCAGCAGCGGCAAGAGCTGGCGCATCGTTCACGCCGTCACCTGCCATGGCAACGATGCGTCCTTCAGCTTTGAGCCTAGCCACAACATCTGCTTTCATTTCTGGCAACACATCAGCTTCCACTTCGGTAATACCAAGTTTCTTGGCAATTGCTTCAGCAGTGGTGCGGTTGTCGCCCGTCAGCATCACAATGCGAATGCCAGCAGCTCGCAAGGCTTGCAGCGCTTGGGCTGTTGTTGGTTTAACGGCGTCGGCAATTCCAATGGCACCCGCAATCTTGCCATTGATAGCAACAAAGATGGCAGTGGCACCATCGCCGCGCATTTGGTTGGCTTTAGCTTCAAGACTTGCCGTTGCAATTTTCAATTCAGCCATGAACTTGGCATTACCGATAACGATGCGCTTGCGCTCCACCATGCCAATGGCCCCTTTGCCAGAAGGTGAATCAAAACCCATGACTTTGGGAATTTCCAACTTCCGTTCTTTAGCAGCTTTGACGATTGCCGCTGCAAGAGGGTGCTCGCTGGCCAGTTCAACCGCCGCAGTAAAACGTAAAAGTTCTTTTTCATCGTGACCCTCAGCCGGGACAATAGATGTAACCGAAGGCTTGCCCTCTGTGAGCGTGCCCGTTTTGTCGATGACAATGGTGTCAATTTTTTCTAAACGCTCTAAAGCTTCAGCATCACGGATCAGCACACCTCCCTGCGCACCGCGCCCGACACCCACCATAATTGACATTGGCGTGGCCAAGCCCAAGGCACACGGGCAAGCGATGATCAGAACAGCCACTGCAGCAACCAAGCCAAAAGCATAACGGGGCTCTGGCCCCCAGATTGACCAAGCGGCAAATGCCACAATGGCAGCAGCAATGACAGCAGGCACAAACCAACCCGAAACCCTATCCGCCATCCGTTGAATGGGCGCACGGCTGCGCTGTGCATTAGCCACCATTTGAACAATGCGAGCCAACATCGTTTCACTGCCAATTTTTTCCGCCCGCATCACAAAGCTGCCGCTGGCATTGATGGTGCCTCCAATCACTTTTTCACCCACTTCTTTGGTGACAGGCATCGACTCACCAGTAACCATTGATTCATCCAGTGATGAACGGCCTTCTGTGATTTCACCATCGACTGGAACTTTTTCACCAGGCCTCACGCGTAAGGGATCGCCCATTGCAATAAGATCAAGGGCCACTTCCTGTTCAACACCGTCAGCACCCACCCGCCGCGCGGTTTTTGGTGCTAAACCAAGCAGGGCTTTGATCGCACCTGAGGTTTGATCACGAGCCTGAAGTTCAAGCACTTGCCCCAACAATACCAGAACGGTGATCACGGCTGCAGCTTCAAAATAAACCGCCACTGCACCATCCATTTCATGGAAGGCAGCGGGAAAAATATTGGGCATCAGTGTTGCAACAATGCTATAAATCCATGCCACACCTGTGCCCATGGCAATCAACGTGAACATATTCAGGTTGCGAGTTTGCAGCGATTGAAGCCCACGCACAAAAAATGACCAACCCGCCCAAAGAACAACAGGAGTGGCCAAAGCCAACTGAACCCAATTCGAAAGCTGCTGGCCAAGCAGCATTGTAAGGCCGGTCACATGCCCACCCATTTCTAGAATAAAAACGGGAATAGTGAGAACAAGGCCAAGCCAGAATCGGTGTGTCATGTCGATGAGTTCATGATTGGGGGCGCTATCTGCAGTAACAATCATGGGTTCCAATGCCATACCGCAGATTGGGCAAGTGCCCGGACCCACCTGTTGAATTTGTGGGTGCATCGGGCAAGTGTAAAGCGCACCAGCTACCACAGGTTCAGCGGTCTTAGCGCTAACATCAAGATATTTTGTTGGATCGGCTTGGAACTTGGTTTTGCAGCCGCCAGAGCAAAAATAATATGTCTGCCCCTTATAGCCAGACTTATGCTTTGCAGTTTGAGGATCGACACTCATGCCGCAAACCAGATCAATGGCAGTTCCATTTTTCATATGAGTCATTTCAAACTTGTGATTCATTGGTGCAGTCTCCTCGCTTAACGCACATACCCTCTATTAGTTCGACTGCGTAATGCGATTTCTGCCTTTTAGGTGAGCACAGCTTGCCATCTAGACCTTTCCTCCCTACATACATCATCGGCGGTGCTGCTGGGCAGGTGTGGAACCATTTTTCCCAGGGCCTATAATCGATTCTTTAGGGAGCTGTCCCTGAGCGAGACCGTGGTCTCATTCACACGGCCCCCACCTACGTAAGTAGGGACCAGGGATCGTCAGTTCCCACGGCTTCGGCGGCCCGCCACTTTTCTTTTGCTCAAAGACTGCTATGGCAGGGCATGAGCATTTCTCTCGAACAAATTAAGAAGGACAGCCGAACTGCGGCAACCCAATTGCGCAAAGCCGCGCATGAGGAATGGTCTGGCCGGGCTCCCTTGGCATTGGCGGCTCACCCGTTTCCTGTGCAGCCAACCATCACCCACAAAATTGTCTCTGGCTTCTTCCCATATCAATCAGAAATTGATACGCGGCCCCTGCTTGGCAAATTGGCTGGCGATGGCTGGACCACTTGCTTGCCAATTGTCATTGCCAATGGCCAACCTTTGCAATTCCGCCGTTGGTTACCAGGTGAACCCACAATTAAAGGTGTGTGGGGCATTCCCCGCCCGCCAGATACTTCACCCGAATTAGAGCCAGATGTTTTGATCATCCCCATGCTGGCCTTTGACCGCAAAGGTTATCGCTTGGGCTATGGAGGCGGGTTCTATGACCGCACCTTGGAAAAGCTGCGGGCGACAAAAAAAATTATCGCCATTGGTGTGGCTTATTCCGCGCAAGAGCTTGACGAAGTTCCCCACGGTAGCCATGACCAAGCTTTAAATTACATAATGACTGAACGTGAAGTGATTACATGCGATTGATATTTTTAGGGGATGTGCTGGGCAAGACTGGCCGCGATGCTGTGTATGAACAACTGCCCATCATGCGCGAACGTTATAAGCCTGATCTTGTCGTGGTGAATGGCGAGAATGCCGCCCATGGCTTTGGCATTACCGAAGATATTTATGTGAAACTGCGCGAAGCTGGCGCAGATGTGGTGACCCTTGGTAATCATTCATTCGATCAGCGCGAAGCCTTGATTTTTATTGAACGCGAAAGCCAAATGATACGCCCGCTCAATTGGCCCCAAGGTTGCCCGGGCCGTGGCACCGCCATGGTGGAAACCGCCAAGGGAGCTCGCGTGCTAGTGATTAACGCCATGGGCCGCGTGATGATTGAGCCTGTGCTCGATGATCCATTCCCCGCCATCAACCGCGAGCTTGAACAATGCAGGTTGGGCCGCGACTGCGATGCCATTCTGATTGATATGCACGCCGAAGCCTCATCCGAAAAAATGGCCATGGGCCATTTTTGTGATGGGCGTGCAAGCTTGGTAGTGGGCACCCACACCCACACGCCAACCGCCGATCATCAAATTTTACCGCACGGCACCGCCTATATGACTGATGCCGGAATGTGTGGCGATTATGATTCGGTGATTGGCATGGATAAGGCCGAACCCCTGCAACGCTTTCTGCGTAAACTTCCCGTGGAGCGCATGCGCCCGGCCGAAGGGCCAGCCACGGTGTGCGGTGTAGCTGTGGAGACTGATGATAAAACCGGCCTCGCCACAAAAATTTCACCCATCAGAATTGGTGGAAGATTAAGCCAAGTTGATGTGAGTTTTTGGTGAACGAGAGCGGAGGTTAAACAATTGAACTTTCCTCACCAACTTATCTCAAAGTCGTCATTCCCGCGTAGGCGGGAATCCAACTTGAACAACAGCGAGTTAGTTGGATGCCCGCCTACGCGGGCATGACGGAAGAGGAATAATTTTGAATTCGACTTAAATGTCCAAGTCTCTAACCCACAATCGTTGCTTCAGTAGCAGCCCTAATTTCTGCTTCAGTCACGCCCTCAGCACATTCCACAATTTTTAAACCACCCGGCACCACATCCAGCACACCCAAATTGCTGATGATGCGGTTGACCACCGCCTTGCCTGTAAGTGGCAGCGAACAGGCTTTCAGAACTTTGCTCTCACCCACCTTGTTTGTATGGTCCATCACCACCACCACGCGGCCAACACCAGCCACCAAATCCATGGCACCACCCATGCCTTTCACCAGTTTGCCGGGGATCATCCAATTGGCCAGATCGCCATTTTCAGCAACTTCCATGGCCCCCAAAATTGCCATGTTAATCTTGCCGCCTCGGATCATGGCGAAGCTTTGCGCTGAATCAAAAAATGCAGTCTGTGGCAATTCCGTAATCGTCTGCTTTCCAGCGTTAATCAGATCAGGATCTTCCTCACCTTCAAATGGAAATGGCCCCATGCCCAGCATGCCATTTTCAGATTGCAGCGTCACTTCCACGCCAGCAGGAATATAATTTGCCACCAGCGTTGGAATGCCAATGCCAAGGTTCACATACCAGCCATCATGCAATTCGAGTGCTGCACGCGCAGCCATTTGGTTTCTGTCCCAAGCCATATTATGCAGCCCTCTTGCGTGTGGTGCGCTGTTCAATGCGCTTCTCATGCTCACCTTTAACAATGCGGTTCACATAAATGCCCGGCACATGAATCGAGTCTGGATCAAGCGAGCCCAGCGGCACAATCTCTTCCACTTCAGCGATGCAAATTTTTCCGCATTGCGCGGCTGGCGGATTGAAGTTTCGTGCCGTTTTGCGGAACACCAGATTGCCCGATGGATCAGCCTTCCAGGCTTTCACAATCGAAAGATCAGCAAATATGCCGCGCTCTAAAATATAAGTCTGACCGTTAAAATCCTTGTGTTCTTTGCCTTCAGCAATCACCGTGCCCACACCTGTTTTTGTATAGAAGCCCGGAATGCCAGCCCCGCCTGCGCGCATCCGTTCGGCCAAGGTGCCTTGCGGATTAAACTCAAGTTGCAATTCACCAGAGAGATACTGCCGCATGAACTCCGCATTTTCGCCCACATAAGACGACATCATTTTTTTAATCTGTTTCGACTCAAGCAGAATGCCCAAACCAAATCCATCCACACCGCAATTGTTTGATGCGACTGTAAGATTCTGCGTGCCAGCTTCCTTAATGGCAGCAATCAACAATTCCGGAATGCCGCACAGGCCAAAGCCACCTGCAGCAATCAACATGCCATCAAACATAACACCTTCAAGTGCTTTGGCAGCGCTTGGATAAATTTTCTTCATGCCAGTTCCTCATAATCTGAATACCAAATTGCATTTTTGCTGCGCACCATGCAATAGTAATAGCGACATTTAAAAAGGCAAAACCCATGGCAGGCAAAGTTATTATCTCAGCAGCAATCACTGGCAGCATCCACACGCCCACCATGTCACCCTATCTGCCTGTCACTCCTGACCAGATTGCAACCCAAGCCATTGACGCCGCAAAAGCCGGAGCTGCTATTTTGCACCTCCATGCGCGCGACCCTGTTGATGGCAGACCAACGCCAGACCCTGCTGTGTTCATGCAGTTTTTGCCGCGTATCAAAAACGCCTGCAATGCCGTGATCAACATCACCACAGGTGGTGGGCAAATGATGAGCGTTGATCAGCGCTTGGTTGGTCCCCTCATGGCCAAGCCTGAAATGTGTTCACTCAATATGGGTTCAATGAACTTTGCATTGTTCCCCTTGGCTGATCGCTACCCCACATTTAAGCATGATTGGGAAGAACCATTTTTGCGCGGCACTGATG
>JAYUPT010000094.1:0-11345 GCA_043759965.1 Aestuariivirga sp.
GAAGAATCGATTGCCACAGATGTGTGCGTGCCCATTTCACGCCTGGCTGAATGTGTTGTGGAAACGCAAAAAGATTTAGAAGCCAATAACATTTATGGGCCGATCATTGGCCATGTGGGTGATGGTAATTTTCATGTGGTGTTGTTTTGTGATAGAGATGATGCTGACGAAGTTAACCGCGTGAAAGCAGTTTATGGTCGCATGATCAATCGTGCACTTGCTATGGGTGGCACTTGCACGGGCGAACACGGCATTGGATCTGGCAAGCGCGAATATCTGGCATTAGAACATGGCAATGGAGTTGCTGTTATGCGTGCCATAAAATTGGCGTTAGATCCAAAGAATATCTTGAACCCTGGTAAAAACGCGAGTCCCTGATGAGTATTTGGAAGTCCCCCATATTTTATATCGGCATTTTGTTGTTGGTGGTTTTGTCGGCGGCACTCGCTGCACCCTTTGTGGTCAATTGGAATGCTTATCGCGATAACCTGGAACTGTATGGTCTAAAATTAACAGGGCGTGATGTTGCCATAAATGGTGATATTTCTGCGCGGCTTTTTCCGTGGCCGCGCTTGGTTTTGAACGATGTGACCGTGGCAAATCCACAAGGCTTTGTGGGTGCACCCATTGTGGATGCCAACAAAATTACGATGCAGCTTAATCTTGCTGGCTTAATGGCTGGGGAAATTAGCGTAGAAAAAATTACTATTGATCATCCGGTTGTTAACCTATGGCGGCAGGCAGCCGGAAAACTGAATTGGCAGTTCAAAGTCGATCAAGCCCTGCAAGACTCTAAACTGCTAGACCAAGTTAAGCTTGATCAGATTATTGTAAATGATGGCGAGCTCTATTTGCAAGATGAGGTCCATGGTTTTGATATTGGGTTCACGCAAGTTAAAACCACAATGTCTGCTACTGTTCTCGAAGGCCCTTGGCGGATACTTGGAACGGCACGACAAGGCGAAATTCCGCTCTCAATTTCGTTCACAAGCCGTGTTTACAAGCAAGGCGAACCTTTTAGTTTTGGCGTGCGGTTTGAACCGCAAGATGGCACATTGCCAGCTCTGATTTTTGATGGCGATTTGCTTGAAGATAATTTGAAGGGAAAGGTGCTGTTAGAACCTGTGGTCACAGTTGATGGCCGCGAAAGTTTGGAAGGAACATTTAAACCACTGAAACTACGATCCAATTTAGAGGCAAATTTTGAGCATGCAAATTTAAAGGATATTCAAATTACGCCAGCCGATACAAAAGACAATGGAACGCTTATTCATGGTTCAGCTTCTGCGATTTTCGAAAATGGCGTTAAGGCAACTGTTCAATTGGATTCGCCACGGCTTGACTTAGATGCCTTGGCGGGCGCGCAATCTTTACGCGTTTGGCGCGCAGGCGGTGTGATGGCTGTGGTCAATACGCTGATGAAAGATTTTCCGAAGACCTTAGATTTGGCTGCAACTTTAAAAGTGGATTCACTTTCTGCCGCAGGTGAAACGGTTGAAAACCTCAACTTGAATATGGCGGTTGAGCAAAATACTATTCGCGTTAAAGAGCTTTCTGCAAACCTTCCGGGGCGCAGCCGAATGAAATTTAGTGGTGTAGCATTTCCGGGTGATATTGCGGCGCAGTTGGGCGGCACGCTGGCGTTTGAAAGCAATGACGCGAGGCAATTTGTGGGCTGGTTGTGGCCGGAAGGCAAAAGCAATCTTACAAAGTTCTGGACAGGAACGCGTGGCCGATTCAAATCTCAATCAAACGTTGATTGGTCGGGGCAGCATTTTTTATTGCAAGATTTGAATTATGAATTGGATGGCGCTGCCGGCAACGCAACACTTGCAGTGCAACTTGGTGCGTTGGCCGCTGTTGATCTGAAATTGAATGCCAAGCTATTAGATTTGGATAATTATATGCAAGGGGGTGTGACCAACTTTGCACAGGGCGCTGGTCTTGTTGCTGCTCTACAAGGTGATGGTGCTTTGGAAAAGCGGCTTTCAATGCGCACAGATGTGTTGCGGATGAATGGTGTTGAAGCGCAGAATGTTGCATTGGAATTTGATTCAAGCTTGAGCGGCTTCAACATCAAAACTTTTGAAATTGGCTCAGTGGAGGGTGCAGCTTTACGCGGACAAGGTTTGGTGTTGCAAAGCCCTGATGGCCCATCAGGAGATTTGAAAGCCAAGCTAACTGCAAATGACCCAAGAGGGTTTTTGCGCCTCATTGGCGTTACTGGAAAAGGGGCTGACCCTAAATGGACTGAGGTTCTGGGTGTTACAGATATGGATGCAGTTCTTTCATTCAGGCCTGGGGCCACTGAACCTAAAATTAATTACGAAATCACAGGAACCTCAGGCCCATTGCAAGTGGCGGCTTCTGGTGATGTTAAAGAATTGACGAAGGGTGTTGATGCTGGGCTCACGCTTAACTCGGAAATCAAAGTTGCCGATAGTTCAGTTTTTGCGCGTATGCTGGGGTGGAGGTTAGTGCCTAACCTTAGCGATGGCGGAAAGGTTGTGATGACTGCGGCGGGTTCAAATTCCGAAGGTTACAAATCAAACATTTCTGTGGAAGCCTTGGCTGCAAAGTTTGGGTTTGATGGTTTGATTGGATTTGGAAAATCGCTTCCGTCGTTGAATGGGAAACTGACAGTAGATGCTGCTGATGGTTCGCCTCTGATTAAAGCGCTTGGAGTTCCCGTGCTGGAAACGGTCGCGTCGCCGCTTCAGGTGAAAGCAAATGTTGCGCCGTCAGAGGGTGGATTGAGTTTCACCGATGTTGAAGGAAATTTTCTATCTCAAAACATTGCAGGGAGTTTAGAACTTGCACAGGATTATAAAATCAATGCTGATTTCAATCTTGATCAAACCAATTTGAGTGCCGTGCTTTCTGCTGCATTCATGCCATGGCAGGGCAAGGTGAGTGGAATTGGTGAATCATTTTCAAGTGCTTATGGACCAGTTTCGGGGGAGGTGTGGTTACATCCAAAGCTACTGCAAACCGATTTTGGGGCTGACCTTAAAGAGGCAGTGCTTGGCATTTCATTTGATCGCAATGGGCGGCAAGCAACAGTTGCAGCGCGAGACTCATCGGCCGAACCTTTTAATCTCGATATTTCAGTGGCCCCACAGGATGGTGCTTATTTAGTTAAAGGCTCGGCTCACATGTCGCTCGATATTGCGCGCGTTCTCAAGGAAAAGGGCGGTGCTGTTTTTGCGCAAGGGGTGGCAATTATTGATGCTGAACTAAAGGGGTTTGGGCGAAGCCCAATAGCTGCAATTTCAAGTTTCTCTGGTGATGCCAGCTATGTTTTGCATGATGCAAAACTGACCAAAATTTCACCCCAGAATTTTTTTCCACTGCTTGATAATATTAATAGCGCAAGCGAATTGCAGGCTGCATTTGGCTTCTTGCAAAAGGGGCCAGGGATCAACTTAAATTCTCAGAAATTGGCAGTAACTGTGAAGAATGGTGCGCTGGTATTTGCCCCTTTGACTTTAGGGACGCCAGATGCGGATTTGAAAATTACTTCAAATTATGATTTTTCGACCAATGAATTTGAGACAAGGGCAGATGTTGTGGCGAAGGACGCTCAAAAAATTCCAGCCTTGCAGGTGACTTATTCCGGCACTCCAGGAGAGTTGCGGGCGCGCAGTGATACTGCGGCGATTTCAGACAAGTTTGGCTATGATTTTATGGCGCGAGATTTGGCTGAACTTGAACGCGTGCAGAAACAGCAAGCACAAATTGCTGCCGATGAAATTGCGCAGCAAAAAGCTGATGAAGTAAAGTTTGTGGAGTATCAAGCTCAACGCAACGAATTGCGGTTGCGTCAACGAGAACAACGGGTGTTTGCGGCGCAACGCGTGATTGACGGCGCGCGCAAAAAAGCTGAATGGGCAAAGTTGATGGCTTATGCAGTGGCTATTAATAAAACAGAAATACGAAAGTTTACTCAGCAGGTGTTGTATGTGGCACGGCAGAAAATAATACGAGCAAAGTTTCTTGCCGAGGTAGCGGCAAAGAACAAAATTGAAATACTTAAGTTTGAGCAGAGAGTGATTGATGCTGAGCGCGAGAAGGCAAGGTGGGTTAAAATTATGGCAGGGGCTGCCGCACTGACTAAATTAGAAGTGGAAAAATTCTTGCGGCAGTTGCCAACAGGAAATTAGCTTTTTAGCTTTTGTAAAATCCACACGCGAATGGCGCTTGATAAATTGCGCTCACCGCGAGCAGCATCAATTTCACTCACGAGAGTGGCAATCGTTTTGCGTTCTTGGCCTGCGAAGTTTTTTAGTTCATTCCAGAATTCTTGTTCGAGCGAAAGTGACGTGCGGTGGCCAGCGATGGTGAGAGATCGTTTCAGGTCTTTGGCCATTGGTACAAATCCCAAAATCAGTCATCCCGACGAAAGTCGGGACCCAGAACAACGTGTTCGGAGACAATTACTTGATTGCTTACCGATGCGTCTGGGTCCCGACTTTCGTCGGGATGACTGGTGATAGGTAATTTGTGGCCTAGGTGAACGCTTTTGGACTTTGAGTTTTGAAAGCTGCTGATGTTCTTCTCAACCTTGCTGCGGCCAAACTTCACGCGGTTGGCTTCGGCCTGTTTTTCAGATTCGGCGCGCGCCAGATTTTTTTTAGCGCGGCGCAGATTTATGATTTCAGCATTCACGATGGCCCCAACATATTTTCAGGGCGCACAATGGCATCAAAGTCTTTTGCATCAATGCCATCAGCCACTGCTTCTTCACGCAAGGTAGTGCCGTTTTTATGGGCGGTCTTGGCGATTTTTGCGGCGCGGTCATATCCATATTTGGGGGCCAGCGCCGTCACTAACATCAACGAACGATTTAACGCGGCCTTGATATTATCTTCGCGGGCTTCGATGCCTTGCACACAGTTTTCGGTGAAGCTGGTGGCGGCATCGGCCATCAGTTGCACGGATTGCAAGAAGTTATATGCCATCACCGGATTGAAAACGTTGAGTTCAAAATGGCCAGATGCGCCAGCAAAAGTTATGGCCGCATGGTTGCCGAAAATTTGCACACACACTTGGGTGAGCGCTTCGCATTGCGTGGGGTTCACTTTGCCGGGCATGATCGATGAGCCCGGTTCATTTTCCGGCAAGTTCAATTCGCCCAAGCCAGAGCGCGGGCCCGAACCCAGAAAGCGTATGTCATTGGCGATTTTGAACAGTGATGCGGCCACCGTGTTGATGGCCCCATGGGTCATTACCATTGCGTCATGGGCGGCTAAGGCTTCAAATTTATTGGGGGCTGTGGTGAATGGCAGGCGGGTGATGTTGGCGATGTTTTCCGCCACCATTTCGGCAAAGCCGCGTGGCGCATTAAGGCCGGTGCCCACAGCGGTGCCGCCTTGGGCAAGCTGCATTAACATAGGTAAAGTTTGCTCAATGCGGGCAATGCCGTTTTGCACCTGCTGGGTGTAGCCCGAAAATTCTTGGCCCAATGTAACAGGTGTTGCATCTTGCGTGTGGGTGCGGCCAATTTTAATAATCTTGGCAAAGGCCCCAGCTTTATCATTCAACGCATTGCGTAAATGTTGCAGGGCCGGCAGCAGGCGGTGGTGAATTTCCTCCACGCAGGCAATGTGCATGGCGGTGGGATAAGTGTCGTTAGAGCTTTGGCTCATGTTCACATGGTCGTTGGGGTGAACCGGTTTCTTTGAACCCATTTCGCCGCCCAGCATTTCAATGGCACGGTTGGAAATCACTTCATTTGCGTTCATGTTGGATTGCGTGCCAGAGCCAGTTTGCCACACGGCCAACGGAAAATGATCATTCAGTTTGCCTTCGATCACCTCTTGGGCGGCATTGATGATGGCAGCGGCGATTTTAGAATCAAGCCCGGTCAGCTTCACATTGGTTTCAGCGGCAGCGCGCTTGATAATGCCGAGTGCCCGCACGATGGAGGCCGGTTGCTTCTCCCAACCAATCTTAAAATTCTGCAAACTGCGCTGCGCCTGAGCGCCCCAATAGCGGGTGGCGTCCACTTCAATTTTGCCAAAGGTATCGGTTTCGGTGCGGGTAGTTTTGGGCATGGGTCACGATTCCTGAAATGCTGCGCTGCAATAGCATGAAGGGAGACGGGAGGCGAGTATGAAAAAAGTTTCAACATGGTAATGTGTTGTAGTTAGCTCCCGGAGGGTTTCATGGCAAAGCAGCCAATTCTAGCAGATCATAAGCGAGATCGAAAAAAACTTATTCCTCCACTATTGGCGATGATGGGAGAGAATTTTTCGCCCTACTCCTGGGCAAGACAAATTGTGCCAGAGGTACTTTGGATTGCGCTTCTGCATCAGAGCTTGGGATTGAGAAAAGCAGTACCATTTGTTTTGCGGATTATTTCTGAAGCAGACAGACTGTGTTCTGCTGAACCAAAACCCTTATTTTCTAAGGCTTCTTCCTTTGGCTCTCTAACAGATGAACAGAAAGAAAATCTAGTTGCGCACATATCAAAGGATACTGATTGGGAAATTGCGATAGACGCTCTGTCTCCACTGTTTTTGTTAACACCAATTTCGCCGCTGAATTTTCTTAAGCCAGATAAAAAACAACAGACCAAAGAATTGGCGACTGATATCATGCACGATCTTCTACCAAAGATGTATAATCGTGGATCAAGAGATTCTGTTCTATGTATGGCGACAAGCATCTGTGCTGCTGCGCGACAGGGAAAGTTTGTTATCGCTTCCGATCTCGCAGACAAACTCGGCAAAGATCTGATTGCAGTAGAAGATTATCCAAACACAGAAGCTTCAAAGTTGGCTGCATCAAGTCTCAGGGCAATGGCACCGATGCTTTTAATGAGCAGGGAAGGTGAAGGACAAGATAGACTGTATGATTGGCTCGAGCAATTTTGGGAGCAGGTAGGTTCTTTTGGAAACTGTGAGTTGCCTTTTGAGGTCCAAGATGAAAGTGAGCCTGAGGATGAATTTGGTAAAATTATAATCAGATACCGCAATTCTGCCCGACGTGAGCTTTACCAGCGCATGAATATTTGGAAGTTGGATTTGCAGCAGATTGAGCTGCAAGAAGTAGTCGGGGCGTTGTTGGCAAGGCAAGTGACACTTGCAGTAGACCTAGCGTCTGCACCAACTATTTGGACGCCTCACACGGCCCCATTGATCCTTCGTGCGATGGCTGATGTTTACGTTGTTCTCGCTTGGATTTTTGGAAATCCAAAAGACAGAACAAAGAAGTTCTTTGAAGATGGTTTAGGTGCGGTGAAACTGGAGCTGGCACATCGAAAGGCAGAATACAATAAATCTACCGACCATGACCCACGAAAAAAGCAGATTATAGAATACTGGGAAAGCTGGCTTTCTTCGCAGCGGATTCCTGATTTGGTGGAGGTGAATCTTGGAAATTGGTCTGGTATTACTACTAGGAAGATGGCCGAAGAGGCGGGGTGTCTCGATTTTTACAACTATGTTTATCAACCCTTCAGCAACGCAGTACATTCGACTTGGCCACATGTGAGCGATAAAAATATGGTCTATTGTCTAAACCCAACGCACCTCAACCATCGGCTTGCCGTTAGCTTTGATCTCGAACCTGAGATTTTCTGGTTCGACCTTGCAGCGAAGTATCTCGAAAAAACGTTCAAGCTTTTCGATGTTGAAACAAAAATCTCCACTTTAAAGCCATCGGCATATCAAGAGTTGCATGAAAACTTGGCGAAACAGACGGATATGAACGTTTGATTTTGCATTTGATTTATCGAGATGTCACGTGTCTCTGATTACAAATCAATAATGATATCTAAACGCCAACACAAACATCTCACTCTTTTCATCTTATTAACTTGATGGATTGAGTTGTTGCGGTGCATAGCATGGGGATACTTTTTTCGCAAAGTTGATCGCATGAAAATTCCGCGTGGCGTTTGGATGTTGGGGTTTGTTTCGATGTTTATGGATATCTCGTCGGAGATGATCCATGGCGTGTTGCCGTTGTTTGTGGTGGGCACTTTGGGTGCATCAGCGGCACTGTTGGGATTGATTGAAGGGGTGGCCGAGGGCACGGCGCAGATTTCAAAATTGTTTTCTGGCGTGTTGAGTGACCGCTGGCGCAACCGCAAGAATTTGGCGCTGTTTGGTTATGGCTTGGCTGCTGTGGTGAAGCCCTTGTTTCCGCTGGCCACATCACTTGGTGCAGTGTTTTTTGCGCGTTTTGCTGATCGTGTGGGCAAGGGCATTCGCGGTGCGCCGCGTGATGCGATGGTGGCGGATTTTACACCCATTGCCCAGCGTGGTGCGGCTTTTGGTTTGCGGCAATCTCTGGATACGATTGGTGCCTTTATTGGTCCACTGATTGCTGTGGCATTAATTGGCTGGTGGGCCTTTGATTTGCGCGACGTGTTATGGGTGGCTTGCGTGCCAGCATTGATTGCGGTGCTCATATTGGTCTTCGGCGTGCAAGAACCAGCACAATTGGCCAATGACAATCACCGTAAAGCCGGATTTAATTTATCTACGGCCAAGAATTTGGGGCCCAGCTTTTGGTTGGTGGCGTTGCTTGGGGCAGCCGTGATGATGGCGCGGTTTTCGGAAGCGTTTTTGGTTTTGCGCGCATCAGATGCGAAAATGGCAATGGCTTATGTGCCTTTGGTTTTGGTGGTGATGAGCTTGGTTTATTCGCTCTCGTCATACCCTGCAGGTGTGCTGTCTGATCGCTGGGGGCGCAAGGGATTATTTGCCGCTGGATTAATCGCCTTGATCGTGGCTGATTTGGTTTTGGCGCTGGCACCAAGCCCATTTTATGTGATGGTTGGTGTTGGCATATGGGGCCTGCATATGGGGCTGACGCAAGGCATACTTTCAACACTGGTGGCAGATGCGGCACCTGTTGATTTGCGCGGTTCGGCATATGGCGTGTTTGCATTGATCAGTGGAGTGGCTGCTTTAACTTCAAGCGTGTTGGCTGGTGTGGTGTGGGACCAAATGGGGCAGGCGCCGGTGTTTTATATGGGGGCTGGGTTTGCGGTTATTGCCCTACTTGTAACTTTCCGCGTTCAGCCCAGTTCATCCCACCAATAAGGATTGCTCCAGGCGCGTTTTCCGGCGTGATCAATAATGGTGACACGGAACCATGGGCTTAGTCTTTTCAGCAGCCAGCCTTTTTCGAGGTTGGCGAGATCAAATGTTGCTGACGTAATTGCCTTGCCGATTTTTACGCAGGTGCGCGAATGGCCGCAGACCACAGTGATGGTATCAACCGGAGAGCAGGTGACGATCAGTTCTTTTTTATCGAGCGTGATGTTGTGCAGCTCTGGACCTTGGCTGGAATAGTAGTGGCCATCCTTCAAGGCTTGCAGCAAAATATCGGGGTCAAGGCTTTGGGCTTTCACATTCACCCAGCCACCAAAATAATCAGGGCCTTTAAAATGAGCGTCATCCGTTGCAAAGGCCGAGAGGCGCTTGCCTTCGTTCAGCAGTTGATCATGCAGATACCAGCCTTCGCCGCGATCATTTTCAACAGCACAACCATGATTATAAATTTCAACGGCGTGGGCGGCATCAATCGCAAGGCCATCTTGCAACGTGAGTTGTGACCAAGCAGGGTGGGCAATGCCGATGAAGGCTCCCGCGGCTCTGGCTCGTCTTGCCAGTTCTTCGCCAGTTTCGTTTGCGCCGCAGGGTGGAAAATCTAGCGGCAGGCCAGCAGCAACAATATGCCAAAACTCACCAGCGGAGGTTTCTGGTGCGTGCAGTTCAACGCCGATCAATGTGGTAAAATCATTGGAGCGGAATTTGCGTGTGTCGTTGATGGGCCAATTAAAGTGGTGGATGAAATGCTCAGACAGCATTAGAAAATCATAACCTGCATTTTTATAGGCGCTCACCACATCTTCGCTCGGCAATGCGCCGTCGGATTGATTGGAGTGGGTGTGGACATTGCCACGCCAGAAACGGCCGGGGAGCGAGAAGGGAGATAGTGTTTTCATCACACACTCATTTGCATACCAAGTTCAACAACACGATCAGCCGGAATGCGGAAAAATTCAATAGCTCGTGCCGATTGATTGGCTAGCATTATGAAAATGCGTTGCTGCCAGAATGGCATGGATGACCGTGCCGACATGCGGATAACGCGACGGCCGAGGAAATATGAAGCCTGGCGCGGATCTATTTCCAGTCCCTTATCAGCACAGGCGCGCAATGCGGCAGGAACATCAGGTTGTTCCATATAGCCAAATTTTGCTTCCACAATCCATGCCCCAAGTGGCCCTTGCGAAACTTCAACACGTTCACCTTCGTAGCGTGGCTGCTTTACGGTTTCGATGGAAATGAACACCAGCTTATCATGCAGCACACGGTTATGTTTCAAGTTATGCATCAAAGCCGATGGAGCATATTTTGGTTGGGTTTGCATGAACACCGCAGCACCAGCAACGCGGGCCGGTTGGCGGCGCTCTAAGCTTTCCAGAAGGCCGATTAGCTCAATAGATTCTTTGGTCAGCTTGGCGGCAAGAAGCCTGCGGCCCTTCATCCAGGTGAGCATGAGCAAAATGATGGTGGCACCCATCAGCACGGGCATATAACCGCCATGCAACAGTTTCAAACCATTGGCCATATAGAAAGTGAACTCAACCACGAAGATGAATATGAGGGCAGGCACTGCAAGCCATCTTGGTAAATTGCGCGATTGCCAGAAAAACACAACGGCAAGAATGGTATCAACCAACATCGAAGTGTTCACGGCAATGCCATAAGCCGATGCAAGGTTGGAAGATGATTTGAACACCAGCACCAAAATGATCACGCCAATTAAAATCATCCAGTTAATTTGGCCAACGTAAATTTGACCTTCTTCAGTTTCAGATGTGTGCACAATGTTCATGCGCGGCAACAAGCCAAGCGCCATGGCTTGCTGAGCAATAGAGAAAGCACCTGTAATCACCGCTTGGCTGGCGATCACGGTTACCATGGTGGCCAAAAGCACGAGGGGAACCAGACCCCATGACGGCAGCATGAGGAAGAAGGGATTTTCTACAGCTTCAGGATGGGCAATAATAAATGCACCTTGACCCAAATAGTTCAGAACGAGAGCGGGCAGCACAAGGGCTGTCCATGCCATGCGAATTGGGTTTTTGCCAAAATGCCCCATATCAGCATAAAGGGCTTCGCCACCTGTTACGGCCAAGAATACGCCGCCGAAGACGAGTAGCGCTAAGCTTGGATTTTGGATCAGCATGGTCAAGCCATAGGTTGGATTTAAAGCGTATAAAATTTCAAAGTCATCAGCAATATGGAATATGCCAATGAGTGCCAGCACAACAAACCAAACAAAAGTTATGGGTGCAAACAAAGCTGCAACACCACTGG
>JAYUPT010000095.1:0-11300 GCA_043759965.1 Aestuariivirga sp.
TTTGGCGATGCCGCAATGTGGCAGCCCATCACCTCAGGTGGCAAGAAGCGCCGTGCGCCATGTTGAATTGAAAGCCGCTCTAACGCATCCGTGCAATCAGAAACCCAGACTCTGTGCGAATGCTGAAGTGCGCCATAATCAGCGCGGCCGCCACCTGAAGCACATGTTTCAATTTCAAGTTCAGGATGCGCAATGCGAATGCGCGCCATCAAAGCATAAACCGCCCGCGTTTGCCGTGCCGTTGCCGCTCGTCCATCAGCATCACCAGCGTGGGTAATATCGCGGTTCATATCCCATTTGATGTAAGCAATATTATAGGCGCGCAGAACATCATCAACACATTCAAATAGATAATCGGTCACATCTTTGCGCGTGAGATCAAGCACCATCTGGTGCCGCCCCTCAAGCAAAGGATAGCCCGGCAATTGCAAAATCCATTCTGGGTGTTTGCGGTAGAGATCAGAATTGCGGTTCACCATTTCCGGCTCAAACCACAAGCCAAACTCCATGCCTTGCGAATTCACATGCTCAACCAATGGGCCTAAACCATCGGGATATTTGCGCGCGTCGATGAACCAATCTCCAAGGCTGGATGTGTCATCATCACGAAGACCAAACCAGCCATCATCCAAAACAAACCGTTCAATGCCAAGCTTTGCCGCAGCCGTGGCTTGGGCTTTCAGGTTTTCGATATTGTGCTTAAAATAATTTCCTTCCCAAGTGTTCAGCGTCACCGGGCGGGCTCGCATTTTGCCACCCGGCCACCTCACAATATTCTTGCGAATCGCGGCATGAAACTTCGGCCACAAATCAAAAGCATCACCATTTAATTCACAGGCAGCATAAGCAATGGGCGACACATAACTTTCGCCAGCCTGTAAAATCATTTCGCCTGGATCGAATAATTCGCCACCATGCACCAGCACGCGGCCATCATCTGTGGGGTCAATCGCAATTACATGATTTCCGCTCCAGCCCACATGAAAACCATGCAGCACGGGCGCACCATCGGCACGGTGGCTTTCGATAGCCACAGCCGGAAAGCGATCATGCGAGGTGCGGCCACGCCGGCTTTCTTGCAACCAGAGTTTTTTTGAAGCAGGTTCTCGGCATTCGTGAAATTCACGGCCCCAACTGCCTTGAAATCCAACATAAGCTTTGGGGGCGCCTGAAACCAATACAGTGCCCGCCATGCAGCGATCAAGCGTAAAGGGCGCATCCCCTACATTGCGCACAGTGGTTTGCATATCCAACGTAGTTGAAAGTTTGAACGAGAGTTCAAGTTCAATTTTTGCGACAGCATCAACGGCGGAGATTTTTAATGCCGTTTCATCTGATTCTAAAATCTTCCAGCCCGTAGGATCAAGCGTGAAGTGACGTCCAGCCCGATGTCCAGCAATAGCAGGCCAACGGAAAAAACCATGCCCGCCTGTGGGCAGATAAATTGCCGTCGCCGCCGCCACATCCATGCCATTCACACGCGGTGCGCGTTTCAGCAGTGCTTCTAACCCAGCCTCATTGTGGCCAACAAAAGAAAACATGGAAACAATTATCGGCATGCCGCGTTCGGGCAGAGCCAGAACAAGTTGTTCGCCAATACGCGCAATTTGAAAACTCATCTGGCTCTCACTCCGCCACGCGTTCCATATATTGTGCCAGTGTTTTAACTTTGCCCAACCAATCTGCGATTAACTTTGCATCATGCGGTGCCGCGTGAACGCCTGCGGAAAATTCACCGCGTTGCACAGTTTCAACTGCGATGGAAACGGGAACCGAAACCAAGCGGCCCATGGCCGTGCCGTGTTCATCGCCCCAAGCATCCATGCACCAGGTTTCGTGGAATGCTGTCTTGCCATCGCGCTCGGCTTTCAGCGAAACAAACAGCACCACACGGTCAGGCTCTCTTGGTGCATAAGAATTTTCTTTCAAAAACTCGGCAGCCATTTCCGCTAAGCGCGCATCCCCTGATGGGCCAGACAAAGTTTCAATTTCGCGGAACACAGGTGCCCAAGCTTTGGCCCAGCCATTCAAGCGAATGGTGCCACGCACGAAATTTTTCACCTTCCAATTTTTATCGAAATGATAATCTTCCATAAAAGGATAGCTGTCGCGGTTTGGGTAAACCTCAAAACTTTCTGGCGCGGGCAGGGGCGCATCATAGGCGGAGATCGCATCCCATGGCCGCTCCGCTTTCAATTCTTTAAAATCACGCAAAGAGCGCGAGGGCGAACGCAAAGCTTTGAGCACACCCACAGGCGCCCAACTGAATTTATACTTAAATGGGTTGGGAATCTTCGGCACACCGCCGCAATAGGATGTGAAGCTGATCACATTATCGGGATGATAAGCAGCGCTCGCCTTGTAACGCGCCACCAAATCATGCGCCATCAAATGATCAATGCCGGGGTCTAACCCAACTTCATTGACCGAGACTAAGCCTCGGGCTTTGAACTCCGGCTCAAGGGCACGCATTTCGGGAGAGATATAAGACGATGAAACAAAATTTGCACCGCGTGCCAAACACGCCTTGGCAATGTTCACATGTTGATCAACAGGTAGCATTGAAATTGCTATGTCGCCCGGCTGCAGAGCAGCAGTTAAAGCTTCTAGCGTGAAGGCGCGTATATCCTTCGTGAGATTGCCAACAACCTCACGCGCTTTTTCTACTGTGCGGTTCCACACCACCACCTTGTGTCCATTGGACAAGAGACGCCGCAAGCCGGGGCCAGATGAAAGGCCAGTGCCACACCAATGAATTGTCATTTCAAATCCTTTACCGATTTTACAAAAATAGCAGCAGCCCGACCCCACACACCCGACTCTAAATTGTCCAATGTGAGAAGCGATGGCAATAACTGTGTGGCATAATCTTCGCTTGATTCCACAGGCAAAAGCGAAGGCAAATTATCAATCGCCGTCACATCAAGCGGTGGCACGTCATGCACGCGAAGCGCAGGCGCATCCCAATCCGTCACGCGATCATAAACTTTTATCGGCGAAAAATCGGAAGTGGGATCGCACGCAATATCGCCAATCACTGTTAATTTGCGTGGCGCAGTTTTTGCTGAGGCCGGCACAAACACTGGACAACCCTGCCTTGCTAAAATGCAATTGAGAAAAATCTCATGCTCTAAAATTTCTGGGAAAGGACCACCCGTTGCCGTCTCCGCCATGTCCCACTTGGTCACATGAACATCCATTGCCGCACAAAGATCAGATGCACCCGTTCCCACCCGGCCAAGGGCGCCAATCAAAATTGCGCGCGGGCGTTTGTGCTCACCAAGTTCATTTGCCAGATCAGCGAGCAATGCCGCCTTGTCCCTATATTTTGAAACTGCGCCAGCAAGTTCTCCGCGTTGCTGGGCGGCCCAGCATTTGAGCGAGAGCGCAGCACCAGCATAACCTGCCCAATAACCAAAGGCTGCAACACGCCTGCCACTCTCATCAAGCAGATATTCCAAGTCATAAAGGGTGCCACCACCTTCCTTAAAGCGCTTGAGCAAAACTTGGCCAGAAGGCTGGCCCTTATAGGCATGGCCGAACATAATGTGGGCGTGCACCAGCGCCGTGCCATCCTCTGGTAATTCCTTCAATCCGAAGATGATTGCATCACGCGGTGCCTGTGGCCAAGAATTTTCAGCCACAATAGCGCAGCCCGCAAGTCTATAACCCTCAATGCCAATGGCCCGCACCGAGCTGTGCTCGACTGTCACTCGAATGCCTGCTTTGATTAAAGCCGCAACACCATCTGGCAGCAGCCCCACGCGCTCTTCATTTGGCCGCTGCTCAGCCCGCACCCATAAATGTGTCATACATGTTCCTCTCGAACGGCCTATAAGCCACACAAAGATTTTCCGCCACGCAGAATTGTTTGTTGACCATCCTAATAGCATATCGCTATCGTCATACAATTGTTTGGAGACGAGAGATGGCTATTGTTGCACTGTTTGGCGCTGGCGGAAAAATGGGGCAAAGGCTTGCTCAGAACATGGTGGGCTCACACTATGATGTGCGCCATGTTGAAGTAACTGAAGCTGGCCAAGCCCGCGTGAAAGAAAAATTTGGCGCAGATTGCTGGCAGCCAGATGCTGCAATCAAGGGCGCTGATATTGTGGTGCTCGCCGTGCCGGATACTGCCATCGGCAAGGTGGCTGCAACAATTGTTGATAAATTATCCGCTGGCACCATGGTGATGATTTTAGATGCCGCCGCAGCCTATGCCGGCCACATGCCCAAGCGCGACGACTTAACTTATTTTGTAACCCATCCTTGTCACCCGCCCATCTTCAATGATGAAACCGACATGGCAGCCAAGCGCGATTTTTTTGGTGGCGTAAAAGCCAAACAACATATTGTCTCAGCGCTGATGCAAGGGCCGGATGCGGATTATGATAAAGGCGAAGCATTGGCCAAAACTATTTGGGCTCCCGTCATGCGCTCGCATAGAATTACGGTTGATCAAATGGCTTTGCTAGAGCCAGGCCTCTCAGAAACCCTCTGCGGTTCATTGCTTGCAGTAATGGGTGAGGCTTTGGATGAAGTGGCACGGCGTGGTGTGCCGCGTGAAGCCGCGCGCGATTTTTTGCTTGGCCACATGAATGTCTTGGGTGCTGTTATTTTTAAGGAAACAGAAGGCGTGTTTTCTGACGCTTGCAACAAAGCCATCGAATTTGGCAAGCCCATGTTGATGCGCGATGATTGGAAACGCATTTTTGAAAGCGATGAAATTGCCGCCAGCATAAAGCGCATCACCTAACATGGGCGAGTTGCGGGGAGCATTGATTGGGTGTGGTTTTTTCGCGCTCAATCATTTGCACGGCTGGCAAGATGCCAAGGGCGCTAGCATTGTAGCAATTTGCGATCAAAGCGCCGAGCGTTTGCAACTGGTTGGCGATCAGTTTGGAATTTCCAAGCGCTATACAAATGCCCGCGAAATGCTGGAGACCGAGAAACCAGATTTTGTTGATATTGCCACCACTGTTTCCAGCCATTTGGAATTGGTTCTAGTGGCAGCGGAACTTGGAATTCCTGCAATCTGCCAAAAACCCTTTGCGAAAAATTTGAGTGATGCCAAGGTCATGGTGCAGGCATGCGAAAGCGCTCATGTGCTGCTGATGATCCACGAAAATTTCCGTTGGCAATCAACCATTATGAAAGTGAAGGACGTTCTGCAATCAAACCAAATCGGCAAAGCCTTCTGGGGCCGCATTTCCTTTCGCTCGGCTTATGATGTGTTTTCGGGCCAGCCTTATTTGGCCGAAGGCGAGCGCTTCATCGTCGAAGACCTTGGCATTCACGCGTTGGACGTGGCGCGGTTTTTATTGGGCGATGCTTTGAGTGTATCAGCCCGCACAACCTGCGTGAACCCAAATATAAAAGGCGAAGATGTGGCCACCATGCTTCTGGACCATGGCGCTGGCTGCACATCAGTCGTCGATTGTTCTTATGCCAGCAAACGCGAAATTGAATCCTTCCCTGAAACGCTTATTGAGATTGACGGAAGCTTGGGCTCATTGCACTTATCTCAGGGCTACAAACTTTCTGTCACAACAGCGCAAGGCACAACTCACAGCGATGTTTCTCCACCTTTGTTGCCATGGGCCTCGAAGCCTTGGCACAACATTCAAGAAAGCGTTGCGCTGATCCAGCAACATTGGGTGGATTGCTTAATGACTGGAATTGAACCTGCCACATCAGGCCGCGATAATTTGCAAACCTTTGCGCTTGTTGAAGCCGTTTATGAAAGTGCAAAAACGGGAAAGACAGTTGACTTGCTAAGTGTCAAATAGTCGGCAAATCTCCAAAAGCCTTCGCCACACAATTCCACGAAGAGCGAATTGCGGTGCCAACTTCTTCAAGATCAGGAAGTTCAGTTGAACGCTCTGGGTCTTGATGGAACTGCCGCATCAGGCGCAACGGCAATTCCAGCGTGAATGGAATTTCAGGGCGCAATTTCAATTTGGCAAGCAACACCACATAATCAAGTTCACCTTGGCCAATGGCCACATAACGCCAGCGACCATCGGCCCGTACAACATCTTTCAAATGCACATGGGCAGCCACTGGAAGAGCAAAATCAATGTCGATTTCTGGTCGCGTGCCACCTTCAGTGCAGGTCAGCGCATTGGCCGTATCATAATTCATCCGCAGCGACGGCGAATTAAATGATGCGACAAGTGCTGCACCGCTTTTGCCATCAACCATTAAATTGCTCGGCCCATTGCCCGGGTTTTCTAATGCAATCATCACACCCAAATTTTCAGCAAGCGGCAAATTAGTATCCAGC
This sequence comes from Aestuariivirga sp., assembly GCA_043759965.1. Lineage (GTDB taxonomy): Bacteria > Pseudomonadota > Alphaproteobacteria > Rhizobiales > Aestuariivirgaceae > Aestuariivirga. Next base: position 6,287 of record JAYUPT010000095.1, read on the forward strand.
ACTCTTTGCAATTCGCCACGACGCTCAACCGTGGTTGAATTGGTGATTGCAAATTTTGCCCCAATGCCTGCCGCAAAACGAATGCGCCGCGCCAGCATCTCCGGCGGATCCGCATTGCCACCATCCATATGAGCTGAAATCGCGAGAGATTTTAAACCGTGCTGGTTGAGTTTCGATACCATCGTGGTGGCCGCCGCATCTGAAAATGCAGTCTCATCAAAAATCATATACCCCCTGATATAAGCAGGCTCTACCAGAGCGATGCCAATTTTGGCAATTTCAGCAAACGCAATATCAATGTCATAACCATCATAGGCCACAGTGGAAACGCTGATCTGTCGAGTGGTCATTGATACTACTTCTTTAGAGGCGCAATTGTCACGATAGTTTAAACGATTCCTGAAGAAGAGCCCGCTACGGCTGGTCGCTCAATTGATTTTGCTTTGCGATAACCAGAGGCGCGGTAGGTTTCGATGGGCTGAAGTGCGCCGCCATTACGCAACCGTGCCTCAGCCAAAATCGGAGATACATCAGTAATAAATGCAGACTTCAAAGTGCGGTGCGCGCCCATCACATCATTTTCGTCCTGCAGAGCGGCTAAGGCTTTTCTATCCACCAAAGACGCCTGAACATAGCAGCGCAAAATTTCAGTGGCAGACGACATGAGGCTTTCAATCGGGTCAGTCAAGTTATGTGATTGGTCGATCATGTAAGCCGGATTGAAGCCCGCAACTTTGCGCTGCTCGGCATCCACCAATTCATTGAAAACGAGAAACAGGCGGAACGGGTCAATGGCCCCAGCATCTAAATCATCATCACCATATTTTGAATCATTAAAATGAAAGCCAGCAAGTTTTTTTGCATGAATCAGTCGCGATACGATTTGTTCGATATTGGTATTGGGTGCGTGGTGGCCAAGATCGACCAAGCATTTGGCCTTGTCACCAAGCTGTGTTGCTGCAAGCAAGCTGGAGCCCCAATCGGCAATCACCGTGGAATAAAATGCTGGCTCATACATTTTATGCTCAAGAAACATCAGCCAATCACCTGGCAGGGCCGCATAAATCTGCGAACAGGCGTCTAAATAATCATCATAGCTCTTGGTGAGATTTTGTTGGCCGGGGAAATTTGTGCCGTCGGCAATCCAAACCGTAAGCGCGTTTGATCCAAGCTTTTGACCAATCTCTATGCACTCAATGTTGTGTTCAACCGCTTGTTGGCGCGTGGTTTTGGCTGCATGAGAAAGCGAACCAAATTTGTAAGAAAGCGCCTGATCTTTCTGATCTTGGAATGTGTTGGAATTTACAGCGTCAAACCCTAAACCATATTGAGAAGCTTCTTGCCGAAGCGCTTTGTAATCTGAAACCTTGTCCCACGGAAAATGCGGAGACACATTTGAAGTGGAGCGCACCAGCTGATTGATCACGCCGCAATCAGCCAATTTATCATGGATGTTGCGTGGTTCACCTGGGCCTGGGAAACGAGCAAACCTTGTGCCGCCAGTGCCAACACCCCAAGTTGGAACTGCAACAGTGTAAGCCATGGCGCGGTTGGTCATTGCTTCGATAGATACCCCGCGCCGTTCAAGTTGACGCGCGAGTGCTGCGTAATCCTCACGGTGAGAAGCTTCGGCTTTGGTGTTTTCAGTAGCTACAAAGTCGTTAGAAATTTCAAAGGTCATAATTTTTACCGCGTGAATGAGGCTACATGGCCTGCGTCAACATTAATGATATTGCCCGTCGATTTGAGCGACGAATCTGATGCAAAGAAATAAACCGCATCGGCCACATCTTCGGGATAAACTGAACGCTGCAAAAGTGAGCGCTTGCGATAATGCTCTTCCAACTCATCGGCTGTTATTTTCAACGAGTCAGCGCGGCTCTGGCGATAGCCAGTGGACATGAGTTTTGATCCACGAAGCACTGCATCTGGATTAACTGTATTCACCCTGATGCCAAATGGCCCGCCCTCTAATGCCATGCAACGCGCCATGTGAATTTCAGCAGCTTTCATGGCTCCATAGGCACTGGTTCCCGCAGAGGCCGTCATGCCGTTTTTAGAGGCGATAAAAATGATTGAACCATTGATATTTTGACGCTTCATAATGCGGAAGGCTTCGCGGCCCACGAGGAAATATCCAGTGCCGAGAATTGCCATCTGCTTATTCCAAATTTCAAGTGTAGTGTCTTCAACCGGAGCAGGAATGGCGATGCCAGCATTGTTGACAAGAATATCCAAGCCACCAAAGCGTGATACTGTGTCCTCAAACCCTTTTAAGATGGCGGCTTCACTTGTCACATCCATGTGGACTACAAAAACATTGTCTTTACCGAAAAGTTTTGCAAATTGAGTAGATGTTTCTTCCAAAGCCTTGGTGTCAATGTCAGCCAAGGTTACACAAGCACCCTCGCTCAAAAGTTTTTGAGCGATGGCCGCACCAATGCCATTGGCACCCCCTGTCACCAGCGCCACGCGGCCTTGCAAGGGCTTAGCTTTCGGCATGCGCGAAAGCTTTGCTTCTTCCAGCAACCAGTATTCAATGTTGAAGGCTTCTTGCTCTGGCAGCCCTTGATAATTTGAAACACCAGAAGCGCCACGCATCACATTGATGGCATTGATGTAGAATTCTGCTGCGATGCGCGCCGTTGCTTTGTCTTTAGCAAAAGACAACATGCCCACTTGCGGCACCAGATAAATAACCGCATTTGGGTCGCGCATGGCGGGCGAATTGGCATGTTTGCAGCGCTCATAATAAGCCGCGTAATCTTGGCGATAGCCCGCAATCAACGCGTCAAGGGCAGCACCGTCCGCATCATGTGGCACGAGCAAGGGCTTTATTTTTGTCCGCAGAAAATGATCAGGACAGGAGGTTCCAAGCGGAGCCAGATCGACCATTTGATTGGAGTTTACAAACTCCAAAACTTCAGGCGCATCGGTGAAATGCCCCGCCTTCATTTCATCTACAGAAATGCGGCCTCGAATTTCAGGGAGCAAGCGCGCCGCAGCTTTTGCGCGATCATCTGCGCTCAACGATCTAACCTTCTCGCCTTTGAAGGCAGGTTGCTTTGACGTCTTCTCTAACCACGCAGCAGCTTTGTTGATGATACGCAAAGTGGTATCATAACAATTCTTTGCAGTGTCGCCCCAAGTGAACAAGCCATGGCTGCCCAGCACCACACCCACCAGCTTTGGATTGTCCGTTGCCATTTTCCCAAGCTTGATGCCCAAATCAATGCCGGGCCTTTGCCATGGCAAATAACCAATCTCATCGCCAAACACATCGCGTGTGAGTTGTTGTGAATTTGTTGCTGCGGCAATTGCAATCACCGCATCAGAGTGAACATGGTCAACATGCACATGTGGCACAAAGCCATGCAAACATGTGTCGATTGAAGGCGCGCGCGAATTGAGATTAAAAATGCAATGATTCAAAGCATGAACCATGGCATCCTCTTGGTCGATATTTTTATAAAGCCTCTTGAGTGATTCAAGCTTGTCCAAATAAACTGTGGCAAAGCCGTCGAGCTTCATTGAGCCAATGTCGCCGCCGGAACCTTTAACCCACAGCACGGTTACAAGTTTGCCAGTCAACGGATCAGTGGCTTGCACTTTGGCCGATGTGTTACCGCCACCAAAATTGGTAATCCGTAAATCAGCACCAAGCAAATTTGAGCGGTACAATAGTAAACCAGGCTCATCTAACGACTTTGCCAAGGTGTCGTCCCAGAGGGACTCGAGCAATGTTGAGTTTTTCATGGGTCAAATCTTTATGCTCAGAAACAATCATGGTCAATCAAGAAACGCGCATATTGCACTGCAATAACGTTTTGCGATGCAATATGAGCGATTATCTTTGACTCCTGTGAGCGATCATGCGTAATTCTGCTCATGCATGAACGTGAGAGATGGCAAAAAATTTTAACGCAGGTGCGCGAGCGCGGCGTAATCCGTGTGCGTGACCTTGTGTCTGCAACGGGCGCTTCTTCGGCAACGCTGCGCCGCGATCTGACAAAGCTGGAGGAGCTTGGCCAGCTTCGCCGTGTGCATGGTGGTGTGGAAGCGGTGGAAGCAGCACAACAGTCTCATCTTGCCACGCGCTCCTTCGGTGTCAGTCAAACACTTAACGCTGAACGCAAACGCGCTGTAGCAAAAGCTGCAGTTGCACTTTGCAATGATGGTGAATCAATCATCATCAATGCTGGTTCCACGACTTGGTTCATGGCAGAATTTTTGCAGAAATCGCGCTTGCAGATTTTGACCAACTCATTTCCAATTGCGCAAGAGCTGATTGCCACAAGCCAAAACCGAATTGTGTTGCCGGGGGGCGAAATTTATCGCGAACAGGGCATTGTGCTTTCGCCTTTTGATGAAGATGCAATTCAGCATTTCACGGCATCCAAAATGTTTATGAGCTGCGCTTCAATAACTGCAATGGGCATTATTGAAGGAGACCCTCTCATTGCGCGCGCCGAAGCAAAACTACTGACGCGTGCTGAGAAACTTGTGGTGATTGCCGATTCCTCGAAATTTGAACAGCGTGGCAGCATGGTCGTTTGCCAGTTGTCGCGCGTTCATACGCTTGTGACTGATGCTGATGCGCCAGTCCACATGCTCGACCACATCAGGGCCCAAGGCGTTGATGTGATAATCGTAGATTGCGAGAGCTTATTCTCGCGCTCTGCGGCCTAAAAAACAGCACTAAGGGAGGAAACCATGCTGATGAAAACTCGTCGTGATACACTGAAACTATTTGCTGCCGGCGCTGCCGCTGCCGCCAGCCCATTTGCTTTGTCGTCGATTGCCCAAGCCGCAGATATTCGTGTGGCTATGGTGGTTAAAGCTTTAGGCATCGGCTTTTTTGATGCTTGCCGTGATGGCGGCTTAGAAGCTGCAAAAGAAGTTGGTGGCGTTGAGCTGATCTATACAGGCCCAACCAAGACTACAGCCGAAGAACAAATCGCTGTTATTGATTCGTTGATCGCTCAAAAAGTTGATGCAATTGTTATTTCTGCAA
>JAYUPT010000096.1:0-4179 GCA_043759965.1 Aestuariivirga sp.
GAGGTGGCAAGCCCCACCGCCAGTGTGATGAAGGCGACGGCTTTCAGCTTATGTTGTTGTCTTGCGATCACGGCAGGTTCTTCATAATTTCGGCCAGCAGCTTTACGCCGGGTTCAATTTTCTTTTCATCGATGGATGAGAATGCCAAACGGAAATAATTTTTGGGTTGCGGGCTCACGCCAAAATTAATGCGGCCCGTCTCAATCAAAATGCTTTTTTCTGCTGCGGCTTTGGCCAAAATTTCAGTGTCTAATTTAGCTGGCCCCTTCACCCAAAAGCTGGTGCCACCGAAAGATGGTATGCGCGACGAACTGGGGAAGTGAGTTTCCAAAGCTTTGCCCATCACTTCCCATCTTGTGCGATACGCTTTATGCAAACGGCGGATGAGTGTGTCGTGGTGGCCGAGCGACAAGAACAACGCGGCGGTGCGTTGATTGTTTGTGGGTGGATGGCGAACCATGAGGCGGCGCAGGGCACGGGCTTCAGCGATCAAAGCTTTGGGAGCCACCATGAATCCAAGGCGCAAACCCGGGAACAGCGTTTTGGAAAGTGAGCCAATATAGATTACGCGACCTTCATCATCGAGGGATTTGAGGGCGGGGCATGGCTCGTTCACATAATTGGTTTCAAACTCATAATCATCTTCAATGACGATGAAATTTTCATCTGATGCTTTTTTGAGAAGTGCCATGCGCCGTTCCAGCGGCATGGTGACAGTGGTTGGAAATTGGTGGCTGGGTGTTGCATAAACAATGTTGGACCCATCCAATGCCGCACTTGGCACCAAGCCCTTTTCATCAACGGGGACCAGCCGTACATTATCACTCGCCAGCTCAAAAATGTTGCGCATATCAGTGTAGCCAGGCTCTTCCATGGCGATGCGTGTGGATTTATCACAGAGCAAACTGGTGAGAATGAACAGCGCGTTCTGTGCGCCCATGGTGACCAGAATTTCATCATCACTGGCCATGATGCCACGGCGCGGCAGAATGCGGCGGCGGATTTGCTCAACCAATAATGGATCATCAATGGCAGATGTATCATTGGTCCACGCGCCAAACCATTTTTTGCCCAGCGCTTGCCTTGTGCAATCACGCCATTCAGCCAGTGGAAAAAGAGAATGATCCACCTGCCCATAAATGAAGGGATAGGTGTAATCCTGCCAATCCAAAGGTTTAATTGGACTTTCCTGCAAAGTGGGGCGCTGCTTGACGCGGGCCGCCCAATCAAGGCCGACGCTGGTGAGATGGGGCTTGTTGGATAGCGGGCGGGTTTTTACAACGCTGTCTTCAATGGCTTTATCAGAGACATAGTAACCGGAGCGTTCTTTGGCCAAAAGGTAGCCATCATCCAACAATCCTTGATAGGCCAGCACCACCGTGTTGCGTGACACGCCAAGGGTTTTCGCCATTTTGCGGGTTGAGGGAATAGGCTCCGAACGGTCCAGCTTGCGATCGAGAATCGCAGACACCAGAGCTTCACGGATTTGAGATTGCAGGGAAGCATATTCCCCACGTTTGATATGGATAAGCCAGTCGCGCATATTAAGGCTATAACATTGGACCCATGGTTGGTCCAGAAAATTATATCACCGGAAAGCCACCCCACGGCTTAACCGTTCGCAGGGCCAATGATGATTGGATGCGTTGAATGCCGGGAAGTCGCGAAAGCTTTGTTCGGTGGATGCGTTCGTAGTCAGTTGAATCAGCGGCGGCCACACGCAACAGATAATCAAACTGTCCACTCATCAAATGGCATTCCAAAATCTCAGGAACGCGCTGCACAGCTTTTTCAAATTTCTCAAAAGCCTCTTCGGTTTGCGAACCGAGCGACACTTCAACAAAGAACTCATTGGCGAGGCCAAGGAGTTTTCCGTCCAACGTTGCGGTATAGCCGGTGATGATGCCTGCTTGCTCCAACAGCTTCACGCGGCGGTGGCAGGAGGATGCGGATAGCCCTGCCCTTTCCGCCAAATCCGCAATCGGCATGATGGCTTTGCGTTGCAGCTCAGTAAGAATGATTTTGTCTATCTTGTCTAATTTTTCGATTTTCATTCTATTTTTATAGCATATATTAGAATTTTTTACCAATAGCGCATCTAAATTATTAGAAGATTGAAAATTCATTCATGCAAGTTGGTTTATGCTCACAGCATTAGGGAGAAAAATCATGCTCATCGGCGTTCCAAAAGAAATTAAAAATCATGAATATCGCGTTGGCTTCACGCCAACTTCCGTGCGCGAAGCTGTGCGCCACGGCCACGAGGTTTGGGTTGAAGCTAATGCAGGTTCTGGCATTGGCTCCAGCGATGCTGACTATACCGCTGCGGGCGCAAAGATTGTTGCAGCAGCAGCTGATATTTTCGCCAAGGCCGATATGATTGTGAAGGTGAAGGAACCGCAAGCTGGTGAGCGCGCCATGTTGCGCGAAGGCCAAATTCTTTATACTTATTTGCATCTGGCACCAGACCCAAAGCAAACCAAGGACCTGATTAAATCTGGTGCCATTTGCATCGCGTATGAAACAGTAACTTCAGCGCGTGGTGGCTTGCCTCTTCTGGCACCAATGAGCCAAGTGGCTGGTCGCATGTCGGTTCAATCGGGTGCGCATTGTTTGGAAAAAGCCCAAGGTGGCCGCGGAATGTTGCTGGGCGGTGTTCCCGGCGTTTCCCCTGCCAAGGTGGTGATCCTCGGCGGCGGTGTTGTGGGAACTAACGCTGCAGCAATTGCCATTGGCATGGGTGCGGATGTGACCATCATTGAACGCTCTACCGACCGTATGGAAGAATTGGTTGCGCGCTTTGGCCTCAACGTGAAAACACTTTACTCCACCCAAGGTGCCATTGAAGACGAATGTGCGATGGCGGATTTGGTGATTGGCGGCGTGCTTATTCCGGGGGCTGCAGCACCTAAGCTTGTGACCAAAGCTATGCTGAAGGATTGGAAGCCCGGTTCCGTGTTTGTGGACGTGGCAATTGACCAAGGCGGTTGTGCTGAAACTTCACGCGCAACTACGCATGCTGAACCCACCTATGTGGTGGATAATGTGGTGCATTATTGCGTGGCCAATATGCCAGGCGGTGTTGCCCGCACATCAACTTATGCTTTGAATAATGTGACGCTGCCGTTTGCTTTGAACATTGCCAACAAGGGTTGGAAGAAAGCCCTGCATGATGATGTGCATTTGCGCAATGGACTAAACGTGGCTGGCGGCAAAGTGACTTACAAAGCAGTGGCTGATGATCTGGGCTATGACTATGTGGATGCAGAAAAATTGGTTGGGTAACTACATCCCAGTCTTTTGCTTTTCTTCCAAATAATAATTGGCCTTCTTGCCATAAATCAAACCGCGCAGCAGTCGCCGCGCGGTTTCTGACTTTCTGATGGGATCAAGCACGGCGCGCGCTGCATCATGGATGAAAACTTTTACAGCATCGCTTGTGGGGGAAGCGCCCGGAGCTCGCTGCGGCAGACCATAGCGCCGCAAGGTTCCATTCATCAGCCGTATTTTGTTGAGGCGAACTACTTCGGGTGTTTTCCACGTCATTGCCATCGAGATTGAATAGGTGTTGCCAGTGCTCACCCAATGCGGAATTGTATAGGGCATGTGAACTGCGTCACCCGGTTTTAAGGTGTGCAGCGTTGCGCGCTGCTCAAACCATTCTTCGTATTCTTTATTGCGGTGAACGGAGGGCGATATTTCCATGGCCTCTTCTGAAATCAGGGCGCGATCATCATTATCAAAGGTGCGCACAAATTTATCGCCCTTGATTTGGATTAGAATGTTTTCTTCATTGTCATTGTGAAATGGTGTTGTGGCTTTAGCTGAGGACACAAAAATAAAACCCTGAAGATCAGAATATTCTGATGGCTTGCGGCCAGCAGCTTCATTGGCTTCGCGCACAAAGCTTTCCAAGATGGCGCGATATTCTGGGTCATTCTCCACGAACTTAATCACCATCCAAGCATTGGCTTTTTCGATGGATTTGATCACGGTTTCAATCGGCAAATCGAGCTTTGGAACATCTTCAGGACTGGCACCCACGGCCACTTTTCCTGAGTTATATTCAATTGAATCGCGCGCCATAGATTTTGCCAATTGCACAAGGCGCGGCAGCGTGAATAGCGGGTGATCTGCCAATGTGTGCTGCAAACGGAATGGTCGTTGCAAAAAATTTTC
>JAYUPT010000097.1:0-11242 GCA_043759965.1 Aestuariivirga sp.
GGGGCAGGTTGCAAAAGTGCTGGCTGATAAACCTGCGCTACAACGCCAAGCCATTTTGCAAGTGGCGGGCTTTAATGCGAATTATATAATCTCTGGTCGTGTGAGTGTGGATAATACGGGCACGGCGAAAAAAGTGCGCATTGGCACGGATGATTTTGCGGCGAAGCTGCAAGCCATCACCGTACCACGTCTTGATCCCACGGCTTATCTCACCGCGTCCTTCACTGTGAAAGGTGACGCGCCGATTTTGCCAGGCATAGTGAACCTCTATCGCGATGGTATGTTTATGGGGCAGGGTTCTCTGCCGCTGCTGAGTGCTGGTGAAGATGGCAAGCTTGGCTTTGGGGCTGATGATATGATCAAAGTGAAGCGTGCTGAAGTGAAGCGCAACTCAGGTGATGAAGGCATTCTCACCACGTCGCATGTGCAGGTTTTGGCGTGGGAAATTTCAGTCACCAATTTGCATGATGTGATGATCCCGGTGACGGTGATTGATCGCGCACCTTTTTCAACTCAGGAAGATGTAACGGTTGTGGCTTTGCCGGATTCAACGCCAGCCACAATTAAAGACTTTGAAAAACGGCGTGGGGTTTTGGCGTGGAATTTTGATTTGGAACCCAAAGCTGAGAAAGCTATCAAGACAGGTTACAAGGTCACTTCTCCAGAAGCGGTGAATATCAGCATGAATGAGTGAGAGGGAATGGGTCAGCTTGATTGGAATATCGGGCTGACCCCACTCACACCTATAGCTCGAAGTTGTCATTCTTTGCTAGGCCAGTGTAAGGTCAATAGATAGGCGAAGATGGGCGAGCGGCGGCACATGAAAACCGACAGCGAATTATTCGGCGTATTGCTGATTTTTTTAGGCGCCATATTGTTTGGTTTCATGCCGGCTTTTGCTAAGTTTGCCTATCTCGACGGTGCTAACGCATTGTTCCTGATGTTAGCCCGTTCAGTCATCGGTGTTATTATTCTTTTGGTATTTATTGTGCTTACGGGCCGAGCTCACGGTGTGACTTACGGTAAAATGCGGCGCTCCACGGTTGCCGGATTCTCACACATGTGTGCCACGATTGGATTGCTAGGTTCCATTGTTTATATCGACATCAGCTTGGCCAACATCATCCTTTACCTTTATCCATTTCCAATCGCGGTTGTGGCCCACTATCGCGGCGAAGCAAGGCTGAGGCCGCTCACCATCGCGTTTATGTTGTTGGCAATTGTTGGCTTGGCACTGGTTCTCGGAGTCAATTTTAACAGTACGGACCCACGGGGCATCGCACTCGCCGTCATGGGGATGATTGCATTTAGTTTTATGATCCTTTCAATGGCAGACCTAACGCGCGAGGTGGGAGCACCAAATTCCAATCTTTTGATGACACTCTGGGCCGTGTTGGTTTTTGGCCTCGTGTCTATTGTTGGATCACTGACTGAAATTGTCGCAGCACCTGCACTCCCGCATACTTTTTTTGGTTGGGCCTCAGTTGTGGTCGTCGGCACCACATTTGCCTTGGGATATTTGTGCTTTTTTGTAAGTGCTAACATCATCGGCGCAACGCGCACATCCATGCTCAGTATTTCCGAACCGATTATGATTATCTTGTTTGCCGTGTTGCTGGTCGGAGAAAAGGTCAGCGTGATTCAATGGATAGGTATCGTCATTGTGATCGGCAGCTTGGCACTGACCGAAGCCACAAGGCGCGAGCAGCCGCACTGACTCTCGAAAATTACTTGCTTTTGTCGGGCAGGACCTTGAACAGAGCCATTACGTTCTCCTGACCAAATCCTGCTGTAATGGCCTTCTTAAAGAAGCCTGCGAAAAAATCTGGGATTTCAGAATTGATATTGGCGTCAACGGCTTGTTGCTGGATTCGCTTTAGGGCAGAACCCCAGACTTCTAGCGTTGCAGTACATTGATCAAATCGGCCAGTATGAATCACTTGTGCATAATTCTGGAAATCGGGCTGGCCGGGGAAAAGGGAAATGAATTCATCAATTCCAACGCCTTCAGAGCGGCACATGTTTGCGGCATGAATTATGCCCGTGAAGCGGCTGTAACAGGTGGTCAACCATGCCAAATCCAGCGTTGATGCGGCTCCAATATTTGTGCCCAAATAGCGTAGATTACCGGCAAGGCAGTCCATTAGGCCGCCCGCGTGATCAAATGCGGCGCGGTCTCCCGACAGCAGTATTTGTCCTTCACTGGTGCCGATATTTTTTGGCCCGCCAAGAATTGCGCCATCCAAATAGGCAACATGATGTGCTGCCATCCACGCCGATAAATCAGCGGCCTCTTTGGGAGTGCCAGTACTGAGTTGCACAACCGTGCGGCCTGCCAAGAGAGCGGCCACGCCTTCGGTTTGCAGCATGGCCTTGGTCACTGTGTAGTTATCGATACAGATCAGGATCACCGGGCTTGCAGCAATGGCCGAAACCAAATCAGATGCCCCGGCCACACCTTCATTGATGAAGGGTTGCATTTTGGCAGGCGAGCGATTCCAAACCGTCAGATCATGGCCCGCAAGATGAATTGTGTGGGCCAATGCGGAACCCATCAGCCCAAGTCCGATAACTGTTATCTGGCTCATAATTTGGCCTTTCTGATTGATTGATGTGGCGTTGACAAATTAGTTTGCGCGGTTTGTTTTGGTTGAGCAAGATGCCAGCTTTCACACTGCCCTTGCATTCTGCAAATTCGTATGTTAGACACAGAACCAAATGGTTCAGTATTCTCAAATCCGATTTGATGACTCGTTCTCAGCACTCTCGGACGCCACTCGGCGTGGTGTTTTGGAACAGCTTGGGCGAGCTGACTCTTCGATATCGGTCTTGGCCTCAATGTTTCATATGACGCTTACGGGCATGAAAAAGCACATCGGCATTTTAGAACATGCAGGGTTGGTTACATCTGAAAAGGTGGGGCGCGTGCGGACCTGCAAACTCGGCCTGCGCCGGCTGGAGGAAGAGGCGGCATGGATCGAAAGGTATCGCCAGCTGTGGACTGCACGCTTTGACGCGTTGGACAAGGTTATTGGAGAATTGAATAGGATGGAGACAATCGATGGACGGCAAAATAAAGAATAATGTGACGACTACGGAGCGCAAATCGGACCGTGAGCTTGTCGTCAAGCGAAGCTTCAACGCTCCGGCGCGCATCGTGTTCGAGGCGTGGACCAAGCCTGAGTTGATGCAGCGGTGGTGGACACCTAAGTCGTTTGGAATAAGTTTTCTGACATGCGAGATGGATGTTCGCAACGGAGGCACATATCGGTTTGTGTTCAGTCACCCTGCCTTTGAGCAGCCTATGGCATTCTTTGGCAGATACATCGAAGTGATACCGAACTTGCGCCTCGTCTGGACCAATGAAGAAAGTAAAGACGGTGCCGTGACCACGGTGACCTTCGAGGAAAAGAATGGTGAGACATTGGTTATTATGCACGACCTCCACCCTTCGAAAGAGGCTCTCGATGAAGCCATCGTTTCCGGCAGCACGAATGCAGCAGACGAGCAGTTCAAGGAACTCGACGCGCTTCTCTCGTCAACAGCCATGTAAAGTTCGGTTGCGCAGCACCCCGGACCTGCAACGGCTCCGGAGCGATCATGTTCCGGGGCCGTTGTCATGTCTGAGAGGGATATATCATGGCCAATCTGACACCTGCAGATGTGTAGTTCGGCAGAGCGCAGGCATTTTAAAAAGCCGACGCTTGCATCATCGCAAGAAGGCCATATTTATCTGACGAAGGACACTCTTGGCATACAGACCGTCGCTGGCGTTTCATTTGCCAGCTAATCGGCGAAACAGTTTTGGACCCTCTCTATAACTTTCGCGCTGCCTTCAAGGTCGTACTTTCCATTGAAACCATCAGACGTGAGAATGATCGTGTGCCCATTCTCGATGAGTCCCAAGAGTGGGATCTGGTCAATGTTTCTAATCTCCAAGCGTGTCTGGCTCTTGGCTTCGGCTTTAATATGAAGTTGCGGATAAAAATCAACTAACGCGACCATAGAGTACTGATGGGAAGGTGGCAGCTTCCAACGAGGATTTGACAATCTTAGGTGCCAGCTCCCACCGTTTCCTTTTGCCAACGTAAACGCGGTGCCATCACTAAACGTTGTGCGGCCCCAACACTCTTCAAGGCCTTTGCTGTCTGGGCTTGTATCGATGCCTCCATTCCAGCGACCGTCGACAAATGGCATCTTGGACTCCCCGCTTGCATAGGCGAAGTTGAGTGGGAGGCCTATGAAAAGTACTGCGACTAAAAATCGTTGGTACATTGCCGAAGTTCCCCGGGGAGTTGGTTTGATTGAATTTCTGCAAAACCCTAGACCGTGAAATCGGAAGATTGCAATAGGAGCGCGACCGTCCAACCTTTTGCTTTGGGTTAAACTTTCCTTTTCCAAGAATTCCCGATCATTGTGTCTGTGACATCGGACGGGAGTCTTGATCGGACTCTGAGACGACTTTAGCTGTAATGCGTCGAGATTTCAGCGTTGGGCCATTCTCTTCGGTTTGGTGGTAACGCAAAGAGATGTGCATGTGGGGAGTGAACGGAAATTCTGACTAATCCACAACCCCCTAAAGTCAGGTTGCGCTGCACCCCAATTGGTGTATGAACCTGCAACGGCTCCGGCGCGATTGTGCTCTGGGGCCGTTGTCATGTCTGAGAGGGATATATCATGGCCAATGTGGCAGTTGTCGGCGCGCAATGGGGCGATGAAGGCAAGGGTAAAATTGTCGATTGGCTTTCAGAACGCGCCGATGTGGTGGTGCGCTTTCAGGGCGGGCACAATGCGGGCCATACTCTCGTTATCAATGGCGTTACTTATAAGCTTTCGCTTTTGCCATCAGGCATTTTGCGGCCGGGTAAACTTTCAGTGATCGGCAATGGTGTGGTGATTGACCCTTGGGCGTTGATTGCTGAAATTGAAAAACTGACCAAACAGGGTGTTTCGATCAGCCGTGAGAATTTACGCATTGCGGGCAATGCTACTTTGATTTTGCCTTTGCATGGTGAGCTTGATCGGATGCGTGAAGAGGCTGCGGGTGCTGGCAAGATTGGCACCACGGGGCGCGGCATTGGGCCTGCTTATGAAGACAAGGTAGGCAGGCGCGCTATTCGCGTGAATGATCTGGCTGATCTTTCAACTATTGGGCCGAAGATTGACCGTATGCTCGCACATCACAATGCGTTGCGGCGCGGGCTTGGGCAACCTGAATATTTGGCATCGGATGTTGTGAAGCAACTCGCCGAAGTGGCCCCAAAGATTTTGCCATTCTCCGACGCTGTTTGGGCGCGACTTGATGATATGCGCCGCGAGGGTAAGCGCATTTTGTTTGAGGGTGCGCAAGGCATTCTGCTTGATATTGACCACGGCACTTACCCCTATGTAACGTCCTCCAACACCGTAGCTGGCCAGGCTGCTGCGGGTTCTGGTTTGGGGCCTTCGGCTGTGAGTTATGTTCTCGGCATTTGCAAAGCTTACACCACGCGCGTTGGTTCTGGGCCATTCCCCACTGAACAGATGAATGATGTGGGTGAGTGGATTGGCAAGCGCGGGCACGAGTTTGGCACGGTGACGGGGCGCAAGCGGCGTGTGGGTTGGTTTGATGCGGTGCTGGTGCGCCAAGCCATTAAAACCTCTGGCATCACCGGCATTGCGCTCACCAAGCTTGATGTTCTTGATGGTCTCGACGAAATCAAGGTGAGCACCGGTTATATGCTGGATGGCAAGCGCATTGAATTGTTTCCGGCTGCGGAAGAAGCCCAAGCGCGAGTGGAGCCAATTTATGAAAGCTTTGAAGGCTGGAAGGGCACTACGGCGGGGGCGAGGTCATGGTCAGCACTTCCGGCGCAAGCCGTTAAGTACGTCAAGTATCTTGAGGAGTTGATTGAATGCCCAGTGGCACTTCTCTCAACTTCGCCAGAGCGCGAGGATACAATTTTGATGACCGACCCGTTTGCGGATTAACGGTTCAGCGAAAACGAATTTTCGATTGGTGTCACGTTCGTTTTGATTTGCGGTCGCAATTGTTCGGCGAATTTTTTGAGGATGATGCCAGGAACATCGGTGGCGTTGGCTGGCCTTCCTGTAAGATAGCCTTGCACATAATCGCAGTTGAACTCGCGCAGGGCATCAACATGGCCTTGGGTCTCAATACCCTCAGCGGTGATTTTTAAACCTAAATTGCGCGACAACCCTACGATGGATTGCAACATGCCGCGCACCATGGGGGTGGTTTCTAGGGCTTGCACGAATGAACGGTCTATTTTCAATTTTGAAAATGGGAATTTCCACAGATAGCTCAAGCTGGAATAGCCAGTTCCAAAATCATCCAGCACAATGGCAGATCCCATATCACGCAAAGCGGTGAGTTGCTGCAACACCATTTCCGTGTCTTTCAGCATCGTGCTTTCTGTAACCTCAGCTTCCAAACGGTAAGCAGGGAAGCTGGAAAGTTCGAGAGCATTGTGCACATCTGTGAGCAGGGTGCCTGAATAAAACTGCTCAGGCGAAATATTTACCGCCACTGTGAGGTGGGCTGGCCAATTGGCGGCCACATGGCAGGCCTCAGCCAAAGCCCAAGCACCCAACTTGTTTATGAGGCCAGATTCTTCAGCAACGGGGATAAATTCACCAGGAGAAATGACGCCCATTTCAGGATGGGTGAGGCGCATGAGCGCTTCAAAGCCGCTCAAATCGCCAGTGGATGATTTAAAGAAGGGCTGGAAGTTTAGATGCATATATTGATTTTCAATCGCGTCATGCAAAGCCGACAGCACATCGCTGCGGCGTTTGGCAGCTTGCGCCATGGCTGGGTTGTAAAAGCTATAACCAGCGCCAGTGCGGTCCAATGCCGTTTTCAGTGCAAGCCCAGCGTTTTGCAAAAGGCTTGCAGCATCGTGATCTTCAACTGAGGTGAGTGCGACACCTGCTGAAACTTCGAGATTCAATTTACGGTCCACCCAATCAATTGATTGGCTTAGCGCTTCAATAATGTTTTTGGCTGCGGTTAAAGCTTCCAAAGGCTCGCCGATTTTTGGGATGAAGACTGCAAAGCTCCAATAATCTAGCCTGCAACACAAGCTATCTGAGGCGCGCCAAAGGTTTAAACGGGCGGCCAAGGCAGATACGGCATAATCGCCAACATGGCGGCCGAGAGAGCCTGTGATGCGCGGCAAACCTTTGATGTTAATTTCAATCATGGCTCCTTTGCTGGTGCCATGATCTGCATTTTGTATGATGATATCAACATCTTGCACAAATGATGCGCGGTTCATCAAGCCGGTGAGTTGGTCGTGGCGGATCAAATGGGCAATATCGCGCTCTAGCTGAATGATGCGCGTTTGCATCAGCTCGATCTCGGAAGATTGTTTTGGCAGAGTTTGATTCAATGTTTTGCCGCTTCGAAGTGATTCGGCTATAAGGCCGGAAAGTTCGTTAGGTGTAAAGTTATTCCGCTTGCTGAAGGGTTAATGCTGGTGATTTTCAATCTGGTTCGCGTTTTGAGCACTGTGATGGTGTGCTGGGTTGTGATGCTAAACCCAGCGCAGTGTTTGGCGCGCGAGACCTATGTGCAGGCCTCAGCGCGGCTGGCACAGCAAGCTGCGGCTGAAAATTTGGTGCGGGCCGATATTGAAGCCGAGCTGTTTCGGCTCACCAATGCTTATCGCGCGGTTAAGGGTTTACGGGCTTTGGCGCTGGATAGCGTGATGCAGAATGAGGCCCGCGCCCATGCCTTGGACATGCTGCAACAGGCCAAGGTGGGGCATGTGGCCAGCGGGGGCCAAGATTTTATGGCGCGAATGCGGGCTTTACGTGGCGGCGGCATGGTGGTGATTCCACTGATGGCTGAGAATGCAGCACGGGTGAGTAAACCTGGTGTGGTGGATGCGGCCATGGCTGCGCAATTGTTTCAACAATGGGTGAAGAGTGCTCCGCACAGGAAGGCACTGCTCAGCCGCGATTTTGTGAAGCTGGCCGTGGGCGCAGTGAGCAAAGGCGGGCAGCTTTATGCCGACCAGATTTTCACTGGGCCGGAGGTGAAGACAAATTTGGAGCAGGTTGGGGGTGGGAGCATTTATTGAGATTTAGAATCTGTAGCCAGGGACCTCATCCGGCGCGTTGCGCCACCTTCTCCAAAGGAGAAGGGGGAGGTTTCGCAATTCCTTTAGATATTTCACGCTTCTCCTTTGGAGAAGCTGTCGCGAAGCGACTGATGAGGTCTCTTGGCCATACTCTCGTCACACTCAATCCTTCTTCACCAAATTACCCAACACCGCGACCAACAGCAAACTCGCCATCCAGCCAAAGAGAATTTCGAACCACATGAGGAAGCGGTACCATACGCCTAACCATATGATAGTTGTAGCGTCAGGTTTCATCACAATTGGGCTCCAGTCTTTGTCCTGTTGCAAATCAACAAGTGGCAAGATGAGATCGAGCGAATATGCGAATGGCGAATATGTTGTGTAGGTTTGGGGAAGTGCTGAGCATGTGGTCCATCTCGTTTCATGGGTGTTGTCGGCCACGTTGCAGAGTTTATCCATTTCAGGGTTAGATTGGATAACAGCGGAAGTTGGCCCGATCAAACCCACATTGCCCGCCATTTGGAAATTCATGGCTGAGATAAACCAGACAACTAACATTGCAAAAACTGTGTAACTTGGCCGATAGCCGTAACCTGCGAGAGAACCATAAAGCGTGTGCCAGATTTTGTTGATGCCTGTTATTTTTCCGGCACGATAAAGCTGATCTTGTTTGGCGATGGCTACAGCATCCGCATCATCCGTGTGGCCCATGGTGCGGAGAACTTCGATGAGCTGTTCCCAAGGTTGAGGTTTGAAGTTTTCGTAGAGATGATCGGGGGGTTGTTTTTTGAGCCATGCAATGCGGGTAACTGCGTCTGTTGGTGCGCCGCCAGTAATTCTCGTATAGGTTAGACCATCCAAGATAAGCGTCGTGTTAATCGTCGGGTCGTCAATCAGCGAACCGAGCTGGGCGGAACTGAGTACTATCTCAGCCGTGGCCTTGAAATTCTCATCAAGAAATAGGTTGCCTTTGATGGCTGCGCCGTCTGCGCTCAAGGCTTGGCCTATTTGTGGCTCGAAATTGGCATCTTGGCAATTTAGGTTTCCGCCAATTTGTGCGCCTCGTAGCCCCACATTTCCGGTAGATTTGAATCCACCACGAAGAGATACGTCGCTTTCGAACGTTGCACGGTCTGCATTTATACCCTTGATGTTACTACCATAAAGCTCAAGAAAGGGCATAATGCAGTTCTGCATATGCAACTCGCCGTTGATGATCGAGTCAACTATCTGCAATGGGCGGCGGCAATCACAGAAACTAAGATCCCAATCTCCTTCAATCCAAGCTCCTTCGATTTGTACGCCCAATTCATGTACGGAATTTTGGTCGTCGCCGTCCAAGAGTAGGAACCGGATAAGGTTCGGACGAAGACTATTGGCTTTAGTCTTCTTTTCAGGGCGCGTGCCATCGCCGATTTTTAGCCACTCACCTGTGCGGCAACATTCAATTAGCTTTTTCTCAACAGGTGTAAGATTTGGAAAATCGCTCAGTGAGCGGCCGAAGAGTCTATTGGTGTGTTTGGGTTTTGTTGCCATGCCCTGAGGTTAGGATGGGGAGGGGGCTTTTTGCAAGGTGGGGTTTGGGACTCGTGGATAGGGACCTCATCCGGCCCGTTGGGCCACCTTCTCCAAAGGAGAAGGTTGAAGTTTAGCAATGCCCCAAGAGTTAATACCCTTCTCCCTTGGAGAAGGTGGCCGAAGGCCGGATGAGGTCCCTCGATTGCGTCAAAGCTGGGCCCCTGCTTTCGCAGGGGTGACGGTTGTGTGGATTTAAGCCGAAGCGCCTTCCAACTGCTTCACCCTCGGGGCAAGCGCTTTCTGGGCTGCGTTCTTCACGGCCTTTTGCAACTTTTCGAACGCGCGCACTTCAATTTGGCGGATGCGTTCGCGGCTCACTTTGAATTCCTTTGACAGGTCATCAAGCGTTGCTGGCTCATCTTGCAGTTTGCGGGCTTCGATCACGCGGCGTTCACGGTCATTGAGTTTACTCAAAGCATCGCCCAGCAGGCCATTGCGCATTTGGCTTTCTTGGTTTTCGACCAGAATAGTTTCTTGGCTATCCTTGTCATCCACCAACCAATCTTGCCATTCACCATCGCCATCGGCATCCGCACGCAAGGGCGAATTGAGCGATGAGTCTCCGCCCATGCGGCGGTTCATGGAGATTACATCTTTTTCATCAACGCCTAGAGTCTTGGCAATGTATTTCACATTTTCTGGCTTCAAGTCGCCTTCTTCAACGGCTTGAATGCGGCCTTTAATTTTGCGCAGATTGAAAAACAGTTTTTTCTGGCTGGCGGTGGTGCCGATTTTCACCAGCGACCATGAGCGCAAAACATATTCCTGAATGGATGCCTTGATCCACCACATTGCATAGGTTGCCAGTTTGAAGCCCTTGTCAGGCTCAAATTTCTTCACGGCTTGCATCAGGCCAATATTGCCTTCGGAAATAACTTCGCCGATGGGCAGGCCATAACCACGATAACCCATGGCGATTTTGGCCACCAAGCGCAGATGGCTGGTGATGAGTTTGTGGGCGGCTTTAGTGTCGCCGTTTTCTTTCCAGCGCTTGCCCAGCATAAATTCTTCGTCTGGCGCCAACATTGGGAATTTGCGGATTTCCTGCAAATACTTGTTGAGGCTGCCTTCAGCATCCGAAATCATAGGTACATTCATAGACTTAGCCATCGTTCCCCTTCTTACGGACCGTCTTTAGGCGGCCCCGCTCCCGAAAGATATAGGGAGCGTTTTAGAAATTAAAAGTATCTTTTGTTGGCACAGATTAGATAACTTACTTACGCGAGTTTTGTTCCGCTGGATTGCAGCGGCAAATAATGGTGATGTTATGACCAGATTTTTGGAGCTCTTAGATTTGGTGCGTAACTGGCGGTTGCCCATGCTGGCACTCGCCCAAAATAAATAGGCTTTCACGGTAGTTCAATTGGCTAACTTCAGATCTAAGCCAATTTACCTTTGCCAACTCGAGCGTTAGGTCGCCCACCATCGGCCACGGCCAATATTACAATGATCTCATTGGGACGAGGTGCGTCCGCCATGCTGAACGTCAGCGTATCAAGATAATCAAAAGCCCAGATATTATCTTTGTTGGCTAGCGGCACATCAATTGTTGCTCCGGCACTTGCAACTTTTGC